>JBFIMP010000025.1:0-17093 GCA_041611635.1 Christiangramia sp. | reverse complement strand
ATAGATCTGGTTGTAGTAATCTGAATCTGGGATCTTCCCGGGCTGTCCTGTACTCAGGTCGTTCCCCATATACTGTCCTAGGCCAAAACTTTTTAAATGGGCGTTCCAGGCATCCATTCCTTGCTGCGGAGTAGGATACTTCTCGATGATCCTTCTGTATACGTTGGCGAAATATGCGTTGCAGGATTGGGCTATACCCGGGATCATGGATAACGGGCTTTTATGAGCATGGCAACCTAACTTTCTTCCTCTACCGTAGGAATATCCATGATTACAGGAAAAACCATCCTTGATGCCTACCACTTCTTCCTGTAGACCTATAAGAGCATTCAGGGTTTTGAAGGGAGATCCTGGAGGATATTGTGCCAGAAGACCACGATCGTAAAGGGGTCTCGCTATGGTGTCATAGTATAATTCGGTAAAATTAGGAGACCGCTGCCTTCCTACCAGTTTCGCCGGGTCATATGTTGGCGCCGTAATCAGAGCCAGAATTTCCCCCGTTTCAGGTTCTAGGGCAACAATACCGCCTCTTTTATTCTGCATTAATTTGGTTCCATAATCCTGAAGGGTAGCGTCTAAAGTAAGCGAGATATCCTTGCCTTTTTCCGGTAGGGTATCGTATATACCTTCCTTATAAGGGCCTATATCACGATTAAAACGGTCTTTTTGGATATGTTTTACACCTTTAACTCCTCGCAAAAGGTTTTCATAGGTTTCTTCTACGCCTGCACGACCAATAAGGTCACCCGAAATATAATATGGGTTCTTATTGATAATGCTCTGGTTCACCTCGGCTATATATCCAAGCACATTGGCGCTGTGATCTACTTGGTAATCTCTTAAAGATCTTTTCTGAATATAGAAACCTTCATACTTCCGCATTTTCTCCTGAAGGATGGCATATTCACTCTTGGTAAGTTGAGGTATAACTACAGAGGGTAACATGGGAGAATAGATCCTTGCCTTATCCAGTTTCTTTTCCAGGTCTTCCCTTTCAAGATTTAAGATCTGGCAGAACTCTGTAGTGTCGAATGGCTTTAAATTTCTTGGAATCACCATGACATCATAAGATGGCTGATTGGAAACCATCAATTCCCCATTACGATCATAAATATATCCTCGCTGAGGATAATCATACACAACTTTAATAGCATTATCCTGTGATCTTATGGCCAGAGATGTGTCCACGATCTGAAGATAGAAAAGCCTGCCGATAAAAATTAGACCGGTGGTTAATATGGTTATATATAGTAAAACTTTTCTCATCGATATTTTTTACTAAATAAGGTAAGGCTCAAAAGTGTAAGGATCACTGTGAATATACTGGAAAATAAAGTTTTTTTCAGTATTAGAAGTATATGATTTAAGCTGAACATTTCCAAGGAAAACAACACAAAATGATGCAGGACTACCATGAGAAATACATAGCTTAGTTTTGATCCAAAAGGAGCAGCGGCAAGGCGTATGTTCTGGTGATCATAACTAATCCCAAAGGAGAACCTTAATAAATTAGGTCGTGCAAAAGCCGCGACCAGGCAGGCCGCTGCATTTATTCCACCGCTATCTTCAAAAATATCCACGCTCAAGCCTAACAGAAATGAAAGGAACAGGAACAGGCTTTGATTCCCGGCGAAGGGATAGAGCAGAATAAAAAGCACGTATAAATGAGGATTTATATATCCTGCAAAATTGATGTTGTTCAGGATTAGAACCTGTAAGAATACAAGAATGATGAACCTGGTGATATTGGAAAAAAGCTTACTGTTCATTCGTGTCCTGCAGTTTTTTTATTTCTTCCTTGTTCACGTTTTCTATAACATAGACATAACCAATATTGGTCATATCATTAAAGAGTTTAATATTAATGGTATAATAGCTCTGGGTCTGATCCAGTTTAAAGTCCTGGATACTACCTATGGGAAGCCCTTTTGGATAGATCAATGAACGACCTCCGGTAATTATAGTGTCCCCTTTTTGTAATGGAGCCTGCCTAGGAACATCTATAAGCTGAACGATATTTGGATCCTTGCCATCCCACACCAAACTACCAAAATGATTGGTGTTATTAAGCTGGGCATTTATTCTAGACCTGCTGTTGAGAATTGAAATTACGCGGGAATAATTTTCGTTTACCCTATCCACGATACCAACGATTCCCTGGCTTGTGATTACCCCGAATTCCTGTTCGATGCCTGATCGCTTTCCACGGTTAAGAGTAAGATAATTATCAACCTTAGAGAAATTATTATTGATTACCCTTGCGGTCCTGAACAGGTAATCTCCTTCAAAAGAAGTACTGTCCAATTGTTTTTCTACCGAAATACTGTCGTGAATATTCGAGATGATGTTGCGAAGCTTGTTATTCTCCTCAAGCAATCGCTCATTATACTCATCAAGATGAAGGTAAGTGTTAATGTTACTGGACCATGAATAGACTCCACCAGATACAAAATTGGCTGAACTTATAAAGCGGCTCTTATGAAAAGCGTGGTTTTGGATTGTTAGAAATACAGATACAACGAACAGGAGTAAGAATAATATTGAATTCTTATTCCGGATAAGAAAGTTGAAAATCTGCTGCATAAATTAATCTTCTCCTACTTGATCAAAATCCCTTTATATCGGTTCAAAGTCTTAAGGGTGATACCCGTACCGCGAACAACCGCTCTTAATGGATCTTCAGCGATATAAACCGGAAGATCTGTTTTTTGAGATAAACGTTTATCCAGGCCTCTTAACATTGAACCACCACCTGCAAGATAAATACCGGTATTGTAGATATCGGCGGCAAGTTCTGGCGGCGTTTGAGAAAGTGTTTCCATAACCGCATCTTCGATCCTCAAAATAGATTTATCCAGGGCTTTGGCAATTTCACGGTAAGAGATATTTACCTGCTTAGGTTTCCCGGTAAGAAGGTCTCTACCCTGAACACTCATTTCGTCTGGCGGCACCTCAAGATCTTCTGTAGCCGCACCGATCTGAATTTTTATTTTTTCCGCGGTACGCTCACCAACATAAAGGTTATGCTGGGTTCTCATGTAATAAACAATATCATTGGTGAAAACATCACCGGCGATCTTTACCGATTTGTCACAAACAATACCTCCAAGTGCGATCACGGCAATTTCTGTAGTACCACCACCTATATCCACGATCATATTTCCTTTAGGCTGCATGATATCAACACCAATACCAATCGCCGCGGCCATAGGTTCGTGGATAAGGTAAACCTCTTTACCATTAACTCTTTCTGCACTTTCTTTAACGGCACGCATCTCTACCTCAGTAATTCCTGAAGGGATACAGATTACCATCCTTAATGCTGGTGTGAAAAGTTTTTTCTTAAGTGCAGGAATTTCCTTGATGAACATGGTGAGCATCTTCTCACTGGCATCAAAATCTGCAATAACCCCATCCTTTAAAGGGCGTATGGTTTTGATATTCTCATGAGTTTTTCCCTGCATCATAGCCGCTTCTTTACCTACAGCAGTTATTTTGCCAGAAGTCCTGTCGCGTGCTACTATTGAGGGGCTGTCTACAACAACTTTATCATTATGTATAATTAGGGTGTTAGCTGTACCTAAGTCGATTGCAATTTCTTCAATGAGAAAGTCGAAAAATCCCATAGTATTTTTATAAGTATTGAGGTTTGGGTAAATGTACTAAAATTAATGTTTAAAATGGCGTGTTCCTGTCATCACCATAGCGATATTATTTTCATTGCAATAATCGATGCTTAGTTGATCTTTAATTGATCCCCCAGGCTGAATAACTGCAGTGATACCTGAATTTCCGGCGATCTCTACACAATCTGGGAACGGGAAAAAAGCATCGCTTGCCATTACAGCACCATTCAGGTCAAATTCAAATGACCTTGCTTTTTCTATGCTCTGGGTTAGGGCGTCTACTCTTGAAGTTTGACCCGTGCCGCTTGCACAAAGTTGTTTGTTTTTGGCTAAAACGATGGTATTCGATTTAGTGTGTTTGCATATCTTGGATGCAAATATCATGTCAGATAACTCATCAGCCGATGGTTTATTCACCGTCGCCTGCTGCAGATCTTCCACTTTATCTGTCTTAAGATCTTTATCCTGAACCAAAACCCCATTCAAACAGGTTCTTACCTGTTCTTTTGGAAGTTCTATATCCTTTAAGACTAAAAGAATTCTGTTCTTCTTCCCTTTCAATATTTCTAATGCTTCTGAAGAAAATGAAGGAGCGATCACCACTTCACAGAAAAGTTTGTGGATTTCTTCAGCAGTTTTGGCGTCGATTTCTACATTGCTAATCAAAATTCCGCCAAAAGCAGAAACTGGATCTCCAGCCAGTGCGTCTACATAGGCCTGGTGAACTGTGTCACGTTGAGCAAGACCACAAGCATTGTTATGTTTTAGTATCGCGAATGTTGGAGCCTCTCCCTTGAATTCGTTCATAAGGTTTACCGCTGCATCCACATCCAGCAGGTTGTTGTAAGAGAGTTCCTTACCATGAAGCTTATCGAAGATGGCATCGAAATCTCCGAAGAAAGTTCCCTTTTGGTGAGGGTTTTCTCCATATCTTAATTCCTTACCTTTTAATTCACTTTGTTTGAATGAATTCAATTCGGTTTCCTGGTTGAAATAGGTGAAGATGGCCGAATCGTAGTGCGAAGAAATATTGAAAGCCTTAGTAGCGAATCGTTTTCTATCGGCCATGCTGGTTTCTCCATTATTTTCATTAAGCAGATCAAGGAACTCCTGATAATCGTCTACAGAAGAAACACAGGTTACATCCTTGAAATTCTTGGCAGCCGCTCTAATAAGCGATATTCCGCCAATATCTATCTTTTCAATAATATCCTGTTCTGAAGCACCGGAAGCTACTGTTTTTTCAAAAGGATAAAGGTCCACGATCACAATGTCTATCTGCGGAATTTCATATTGTTCCAGTTCCTTTACATCTCCTTCATGGTCCTGACGGTTCAAAATTCCACCAAAAACCTTAGGGTGAAGAGTCTTTACTCTTCCGCCTAAAATTGAAGGATATGAAGTTACATCTTCAACCGGGATCACATCGACCCCAAGATCTTTGATGAATTTCTCGGTTCCTCCGGTAGAATAGATAGTGATTCCCAGATCATTAAGTTTTTTAACGATAGGTTCTAATCCGTCTTTACTAAAAACTGAGATTAAAGCAGATTTTGCTTGTTTTAATTCGCTCATTGTGTTGTGTTTGTTAAAGGGGCAAAAGTAACCAATTAAGCTAAAAATCTGAAGGGGGGAACCTTGAATTCTAAATAAATTTTGTAACGAATTTTTAGAACGAACGTCCTATCTTTAAATCGACCTAAAACAGCAGAGTTTATACCATGCTTATTTATTTACGCGTACTCAAGGAGAGCTTTAATTTCGCGATAAGCGCTCTTAAAAATAATCGTCTTCGTACTTTCCTCTCATTGCTGGGTGTTACCATTGGTATATTTTCTATCATCGCTGTGCTTGCTGCGGTAGATTCTCTTAAAAAAGATATTACGGGAAGTCTAAGTGCTCTGGACAATAGTACCGTAATCGTGATGAGGTTTAAATTTGGCCCATCAGAGGTTCCTCGCTGGAAAAGAGAGCAGTTTCCCGATGTAACATATGAAGAATATCAAAATTTAAAGAAAAGCCTTCCAGACCTGGAAGCTATAAGTTTTGCCTTAGGGGTTCCTGGTGGGACCGCTATCAAATACCAGGATGCCACCAGTGCAGGAGTTGATATTGGCGCAGTAACTCATGAATACTATGATATTGAGGCTTTCGAACTGGAAGAAGGAAGATTCTTTAATGAGCCAGAAGCCGTTAGCGGCTCGGGAGTAATAGTTCTGGGTCATGAGATCGCGAAGACACTCTTTGGTGAAACCAATGGTATTGGAAAAGAAGTTAGGATCTTTGGTAGAAGAGCCACTGTTATAGGAATTCTTAAAAAACAGGGGCAATCGCTTTTTACAGGTTCCCGTGACGGGCAGGCCTTTGTTCCGGCAAATTTTGCCAGAAGAATATATGGTACCACAAAGGGGACTGTTTTTCCACAGATTGTTTTAAAGCCGGAAGCCGGCGTAGATAATGACGAATTTATAGCGATGCTGGAACAGCAGCTAAGAAATATGCGTGGGCTTAAACCCGGAGAGATCAATAATTTCTTTGTGAACGAACTTCAGGGCTTCGCAGATTTTATAGACAATATTACCGGGCAGTTAAATCTAATCGGACTGGTGATAAGCGGGTTTTCTTTACTGGTTGGTGGTTTTGGGATAGCGAATATCATGTTCGTGAGTGTAAAAGAGCGTACCAACCTTATCGGAATTCAAAAATCGCTTGGAGCTAAGAACAGGTTCATTCTTTCACAATTCTTATTTGAAGCGATCATACTTTCAGTAATAGGAGGTATGGTTGGATTATTTATAGTCTGGCTTGTTTCCATAGTGGCTTCCCAGTTTACCGGAGATTTTGAATTTGTACTTTCTCCTCTTAATATTTTAATAGGAACGGCCGTATCTGCAGTAATAGGATTAATATCAGGGATAATCCCCGCGATTTCAGCTTCTAAGCTAGATCCTGTGGAGGCGATAAGGACGGGAATGTAAAGAACTCGTTAAAAACACCTTTATTTCACTTCGATTTTAGCTTAAATTATTCTAAAAAAGATTAAAGTTCGTTAAAGATCTGTGCGCCAGGGAAAAGCTTGTGTAAGTTTGGATCAAAAGCTATGAAAATGGGAAATGAGATCGAAAAAAAGTATTTGAATTCTATTTTACAATTAATAGGATTTTTTATCCTGTTGTTTTTTACGATAGCATTTCAAATATAAATTGAAAAAGGATTATCACTAAAAACTAACTACGCCAAAAAAGATAAAACCCTTAGGAATACCTAAGGGTTTTGTTTTCTAAAAAAATGACTTTTCTATAAAATCTCTGAAACTTTTTCATTGACCCACTGAAGAAAAATTTCATCTTCATGAGAGAAAGGATCTTCGGTATGACTGTCTATATCGATCTGGCCAATGTTTTCTCCATTTTTAAAAAGCGGAATGACTATTTCTGCTTTCACATGGATACTGCAGGCGATATAGTTGTTTTGAGCTTTTACATCTGGGACTACGAAATTTTTATTAGAAACCGCGACCTGCCCGCAAATTCCTTTTCCAAAAGGGATGATTTCATGATCTGTAGGTTCCCCGGCAAAAGATCTTAATTTAAGTTCTTCTTTATCTCCATTCTTAAAGTAGAAACCTACCCAGTCATAATATGGAATGTTAGTCTCAAGTAGCTCACAAACTTCGGTAAGCCTGGTGTCCACACTTAGATCCTCATTCTTAAGTATTTCTTCAACTCTTGGTTTTAATTTCTGAAATGGCATATTAACAATATTTAGTGCAAAAGTATTCAATTTCTCATGTAAAGTGAGCCTTTGATTTCTATAAATTTGTTAAAAACCACTCTATAGCGTGCTTAGTCTAATTAAGAAATATCGTCTTGTTCTTAGATTCATTTTTATATTTCTAGGCAGCTATTTTCTTTTCTCCAGTCTGTACAACGTATTCCTAATTCTCTATGATACAGAGAATCCCGTACCCGATCCTTTAACCCAACTGGTAGCGCGTCAAAGCGGAACGGTTATTCAGGGTCTGGGTTATGAAAATGTGGAAGTGATAATGCACTATACAGGCTTGTCCATGAAATTAATGGTGAACGATTATTTTTTAGCAGGCATCGTTGAAGGTTGTAATTCGGCAAGTATCATCATTCTGTTTACCTCTTTTATCCTGGCCTTCTTTGGAAAAACCGTTTCAACCTTATTATATATCCTGGCCGGTTCGGTGATCATTTATGTGATCAATATTATGAGAATAGTGATACTAGCGGTAAGCATCTATGAGTATCCGCAATATTCAAATATCATGCATTCTATATTTTTTCCATTGGCTATTTATGGGACAGTGCTTATTCTTTGGTTGACCTGGGTTAGAATTTATTCAAAATGGAAAAAACAGTAAAAAGGCGTTACCGGATAGTAGAAATAGGGCTTCTGGTCCTACTGCTTGTGGCTATAAGGTTTTTTGAACAGGAACTTTTCTATGATCCATTAATACAGTTCTTTAAGTCTGATTATTTACTGGGGATCATACCGCCAATGGATATGTCTAAACTCATGATCAACCTAAGCTTTAGGTTCTGGCTGAACACAACTATTTCTTTAGCCATAATTTACATGAGCTTCAGAGACATTAATATCTTAAAGTTTTCTGCCGTGCTTTATGCTATCCTTTATGTGTTGGCAACCCTGGTGTTCATATTTCTTGTGCTTAATATAGAAAGAGAGCATTACCTGGCGCTGTTCTATGTAAGACGATTTTTAATTCACCCATTATTTCTGCTAATTTTACTGCCTGCATTTTATTATTACAGGCTACGGGAGTATAAAAACACCAGCGAATAACTAAACTTGGATCTTAGATTTATTCTGCTCCAGCCATTGCCTAAAGTTGAGTAGCTCTCGATTGAGTTTTTTTGTAGCATCGATATTCCTGATCGTGCAAAAATATTCTTCAAATTCTGCTTTGAACTGGAACATATTTCCCAGGTCATCTGCCCCCGGAAAATCGAAATTCCTATAAACCTCGGGCTCTACAGCATTGTACTTTATCTTTTTGCCATATACCTCAGAAAAAATATCGGCCATCTCTTTACCTGTAAGATGTTCACCCGCGATGGCAACAATTTTGTTCTTGTAGGTGTCTCCCGCCTTGAATATACCGTATGCACATTTTCCTATATCCTCCGCGGCAATTCCCGGAAGTTCTTTTTTATCCATCGGGAAAGTGATGGCGAGCTCGCCGTCCTCATCCTTTTGTGGACCCATTCCAAAATTGATGAAATTATCCCAGTAGAAAGAAGTGAAGAGAAGAGTGTAAGGTACTTTACTGGCCGTAAAATAATCATCGGCCTCTCCTTTAGCATCAAAATGAGGAACCTTATATTTTTCCATAAGTGTAGGCATTCTATCATCGTTTATGGGCACCCATTTTCTGGTGTCTTCCAGTGTAGACCAGATCACGTGTTTCAAACCTGCCTCTTTGCAGGCTTCGGCCATATTTTTTGCTTGCTCCAGTTCCCTTTCGGGAGAGAAATGTTCCCAGAAGTTGGTCATGCAAAATGCACCATAAGCCCCTTTGAATGCCTTGACCACACTGTCTTTATTGTCTATATCTGCCTCAACTACCTCAGCGCCTAGTTTCTTTAGTTCCTTAGCCTTGTCTGACGAAGGATTTCTGGTAAGAGCTCTTGCTGTAAACCCGCTCTCGGGATCATTTAAAATAGCGCGAACCAATCCACCACCTTGCATTCCGGTCGCGCCCACCACGGCAATAATCTTATTATTTTCCATTTTACTTTATTGTTTAAGTTGTTGATTAACATAAATTTACGCATAATTTGATTTATTTTTTTAATTGAATTTTTGAAAGATTATTCCTGAAAATTGAAACTAGGAACCATTTTAGTTTTTTAATTTTACCATCAGATTTCAGGAGTGTTTTTTGCCTGATACTGTGATATTTAAAAAATATGTATTTTTGTAAGCAGTGAAAAAAGCTTTTCAACATATACTTTCTTTAACCATGGCCTTTTTGGTGATGCTGTCTACTATGTCTTTCACGGTAGATAAACATTTCTGTGGAAGCCACCTGGTAGATAAAGCGGTTTTCTCGAAAGCTAAGACCTGTGGGATGCAAATGAACTCAACCGCAGAGTCACATTGTTGTACCAATGAAAAAGTTTCTGTAGAAGGACAGGATGAATTGAAGATCTCATTTGATTCCTTCGATTTTCAACAACAGCTTTTCATCACTACGTTTACATATGCATATTTCGATCTGTTCGAAAGTTTACCAAAACAGATCATCCCTTTTAAGGATTATTCTCCTCCCTTACTGGTCACAGATATACAGCTGGAAGACCAGGTATTCCTAATTTGATAGATTTGATTAAGGTGCTGTTCGGCTAATTCCGTCAGGACCATTCTGCTATGCGTTTAGGCGAGGCCTAGGCTATTCTGAATTTTCAAATCATCAAATATATGTTCAATAGAATCATTAAATATTTTCTTTATAATCGGCTGGTTACGGTTTTGCTGGTCCTTTTCCTGGTAGGCTGGGGATTGGTTACCGCTCCCTTTAACTGGGATACGGGTTTTTTACCTAAGGACCCTGTGCCGGTAGATGCCATACCCGATATTGGTGAAAACCAGCAGATCGTTTTTACCGAATGGCCCGGCCGTTCCCCGCAAGACGTCGAGGACCAGATAACTTACCCGCTTACCAGTTCGTTGCTGGGCATTCCGGGCGTGAAATCCATCAGGAGTTCCTCTATGTTTGGTTTCTCCAGTATCTATATCATTTTTGAAGAAGATGTAGAGTTTTACTGGTCCCGTTCCCGTGTACTGGAAAAATTAAACTCGCTTCCAGCCAATCTTTTACCTTCTGAAGTTCAGCCTTCTCTTGGGCCAGATGCTACTGCCTTAGGGCAGGTGTACTGGTATACACTCGAAGGCAGGGACCCTGCAGGTAATGTGACCGGCGGCTGGGATCTTCACGAACTCAGGAAGATCCAGGACTATTATGTCAAGCCCGGGCTAAGTGCCACCCAGGGTGTATCTGAAGTTGCTTCGGTAGGAGGTTATGTGCAGGAATACCAGATAGATGTGAATCCGGATGCATTAAAGGCGTTCGATATTGGCATCAATCAGGTGATGATGGCGGTTAAGAATTCCAATCGCGATGCCGGAGCCAAAACCCTCGAGGTGAATAAGGTGGAATACCTGGTTCGCGGACTTGGATATATCGAATCTATAGAGGATATCGAAAATACGGTCGTGGTTGCCAGGGAAAACAAACCAATCCTGATCAGGGACATCGCCCAGGTACATTTAGGACCTTCTGAAAGACGTGGCATTCTGGATAAGGGTGGTGCCGATGTTGCCGGGGGCGTTGTGGTGGCCAGGTATGGTTCTAATCCATTACAGGTCATTCAGAATGTTAAGGATAAGATCAACGAGATCTCAGCCGGATTACCTTCCAAAACCCTTGAAGATGGAACAGTTTCGAAACTTACCATTGTTCCATTTTACGACAGGACACAGCTTATTAATGAAACTATAGGTACGCTGGAAAGTGCCCTTTCTCATGAAATTCTTATCAGCATCATTGTGATCATAGTACTGGTTTTAAACCTGAGAGCTTCGGTATTGATCTCAAGCTTACTGCCCATTGCAGTTCTTATGACCTTCATTGCGATGCGCTATTTTGGGGTGGACGCGAATGTAGTGGCTCTTTCAGGAATTGCGATCGCTATTGGGGTGATGGTAGACGTAGGGATCGTCTTTGTAGAAAATACGATACGCTGGCTGGAAATGCCGGAAAACGAAAATGTGAAGGGTAAGAGGTTACTCGAAATCATTCATAAAGCAACTGTAGAGGTGGCTCCTGCCGTAACCACCGCTTTGCTTACCACTATCGTTAGTTTTCTCCCTGTCTTTTTCATGGAAAACGCGGAAGGAAAATTATTCAGACCTTTAGCTTTTACCAAGACCTTTGCCATTGGAGCAGCCTTTATTATCGGGGTGCTGGTGCTACCCATGCTTTCCTATTTCTTTTTCAATGTAAAGGTGGATAAAAAGAAAACAAAACTGTTCTGGAACCTAAGTCTGGTTATTGGAGGCATCATCCTGGCTTTGGTATTCGGTTTCTGGTTACCGCTGGCATTAACCCTAATTGGTTTGTTGAAGCTTTTAGAGGAAAAAAGCCCCGACCTCCTTGGAAAATATTCATCACAGATCATTATTGGAATTACCTTACTGGTAACTATTCTCTTCCTGGCAGAGGAGTGGATGCCTCTCGGTTTTGAAAAGAGCCTTTTTTCCAATTATATTTTCGTGATCATCCTTATTGGTCTTACCCTGGTGCTGCTACTAGCTGTCGTTAGATATTATGAGCCTATACTTAACTGGTGTCTCACACATAAAGCACAGTTCTTTAGTCTTCCTTTAATAACTATTTTCTTAGGGACGATGATCTGGTTCGGGTTTCCAAGACTTTTTGGATTTGTAGACGAAGGGCTGGAGGAAGTAGGTGTGAATATCAATAAAACCAAGGTTTGGTCTGGTCTTACGCATACATTTCCCGGGGTTGGAAAGGAATTCATGCCTTCTCTTAACGAAGGTAGCTTTCTGCTAATGCCTACCACCATGCCACATGCCGGGATAGAATATACCAAACAGACCGTTCAAAAACTGGATATGGCGGTGACCAATATTCCCGAAGTGGAGATTTCTGTGGGAAAACTTGGTCGTATTGAAAGTGCCCTTGATCCCGCACCTGTATCCATGTTTGAAAATGTTATCAATTACAAACCGGAATATGCACTTAACGAGAACGGAAAACCCATGCGTTTTAAAGTTGACGAGGATGACCGATTCATTCTTAAAACCGGGGATAGCCTGTCTAATTCAGACGCAATTACAAAAAATATTAAGAGAGAACATTTAATTCCAGATGAAGATGGTAAGTACTTCAGGAATTGGAGAGATCATATACAGAGTCCCGATGATATCTGGGACGAGATCGTACAGAGAACCAAACTTCCGGGGGTGACTTCTGCACCAAAATTACAGCCTATAGAAACCAGGCTGGTCATGTTGCAAACTGGAATGCGTGCCCCTATGGGTATCAAGGTATATGGCCCAGACCTTAAAACCATTCAGGATTTTGGAATCCAGCTGGAAAATCTGCTGAAGCAGGTGCCATCCGTAAAATCTGAAGCTGTATTTGCCGATAGGGTGGTAGGTAAACCTTACCTGGAGATCGATATAGATCGTAATGCTATTGCCAGGTATGGTTTAAGCATTGAAGATGTGCAGCAAACCATCGAAACTGCCATTGGTGGAATGGAGATCACCTCTACTGTAGAGGGGCGGGAGAGGTTCCCTGTTCGGGTTCGTTATCCAAGAGAGCTAAGAGATAATCCAGAAGCCGTAAAGCGAATCCTGGTGCCAACTTCCACAGGGGCACAGGTACCGTTGGGTGAGCTGGCTGATCTGGAATACGTACGCGGGCCTCAAATGATCAAAAGTGAAGAGACCTTCCTTGTAGGATATGTATTATTCGATAAACGTGACGGCTATGCCGAAGTGAACGTAGTAAACGATGCTCAAAACTTTATTCAGGAAAAGATAGATAATGGGGAGCTGCTGGTTCCAGAAGGTGTCAATTTTAAATTTTCAGGGAATTATGAAAATCAGGTGAGGGCAGTAAAAAGGCTGTCAATTTTGATCCCGTTGTGTTTGATCATTATCTTTCTGTTACTTTATTTTCAGTTTAAGACGATCATTGCCTCTACTATCCATTTTTCAGGAGTGTTCGTTGCATTTGCCGGTGGATTCATTATGATCTGGCTTTACGGCCAGGGATGGTTCATGGATTTTGAAGTATTCGGCACCAATATGCGCGATCTTTTCCAGATAAGGGAAGTTAATTTGAGTGTGGCCGTATGGGTTGGTTTTATCGCTTTGTTCGGAATTGCCACAGATGACGGGGTGTTAATGGGTACTTATATTCACCAGGTATTCGAACGAAGACAGCCTAATACGGTAGCAGAAGTTCGCGATGCCGTACTAGAGGCCGGAAAGAAGCGTGTGCGACCTGCCATGATGACCACAGCGGTAACGATCATCGCGCTATTCCCGGTACTTACTTCCACTGGAAAAGGATCTGATATCATGGTACCTATGGCTATCCCTATCGTAGGAGGAATGATCATCCAGATCATGACCATATTTGTGGTGCCGGTATTACAGGCTTT
The DNA here is from genome assembly GCA_041611635.1 of Christiangramia sp. Lineage (GTDB taxonomy): Bacteria > Bacteroidota > Bacteroidia > Flavobacteriales > Flavobacteriaceae > Christiangramia. The sequence goes on along the minus strand of JBFIMP010000025.1, from coordinate 3,217 downwards.
CTGGCGTGAAACCGTGGTAAAAAGAAATTTAGAAACCAATAATGAGCTAACGAATGAAAACTAGTCAATTTAAACTCATTTTGTTCTGTTTGATGCTCTCCCTTTTTCAGGTTCAGGCTCAGCAAATAGAAGGATATCTGCAGGTAGCATCAGAAAATAATCCTGAAGTGCAGGCAGCCTACACCAGGTTCGAGGCGGCGCTGCAAAAAGCTCCTCAGGTTTCCTCACTTCCAGATCCAACATTAACCATGAGTGCATTCGGAAGGATGATAGAAACCAGGCTGGGAGCCCAGGAAGCAAGATTTTCCTTAATGCAAATGTTTCCCTGGTTTGGGACCAACAATTTGAAGAAAACTTCCGCAGAGCTAATGGCCGAAGCCAAATTCCAGGATTTCCTGCAGGTTAGGGAAAATCTTTTCGTCAAGGTTAAAGCAGAATATGCCGAGATCTTTAGGATCGAAAATACTTTGAATGTTATGGAAGAAGATCTGGAGATACTTAACTCTTACAGGAAGCTTGCGCTTAATCGTTTTGAAGCGGGAAGTGCACCGATGGTAAACGTGGTAAAGGTGGACATCAAAAAAGAAGAACTGCTTACACAAATAGAATTGATGCAGGAGGAAGTGGAAACCAAAAAAAGGCAGTTCAATATCCTGCTTAACAGATCTCAAACAGCTCCTGTTATGGTGGAAAACGAACTGGACTATGATGCTGTCATTGGCAATATTTCGAACTTTGAAGCACATCCAAGTATTTCGGCCCTGCAATTAGAAAAAGAAGCCTTTGAGAACGAGATAGAACTTTCAAAAAAGGAAGGCCTTCCCATGCTGGGGCTGGGAGTAGATTACGTGATCATTTCAGAAAGAATGGACGCTAACCCAATGGATAATGGCCAGGATGCGATCATGCCTATGTTTAATGTTAGCCTGCCTATTTTCAGGAAAAAATATAAGGCAGCGAGACAGGAGGCCGAACTGATGGCCCAGGCTACCGAACAGGAGAAACAGGCAAGATTAAATGAATTGAACAGTGAGGCTGAAATGCTAAGCTATGAACTTCGTAAAGCTGAGCGTTTGACCGATCTTTATGACAGGCAGATCACCTCTTCTAACCAGGCCAATAAATTACTGATCTCTGGATTCAGCAGTGCTAATTCAGATTTCGAGGAAGTACTGCAAATGAACCAGGACCTGTTGATGTTGAAGATCCAGAAGATCGAGGCCAAGGTTAACGGCTATAAAGCCGCCGCCAGATTAGACTACCTATTATTTAAAAATACTACAGATGAAAACGAATAGAAAAAACATATTACTGGCCATAGGCGTCCTTGTTTTAGGGATCTTCCTGGGATGGTTATTCTTCGGAGGAAACGAAACCTCCAGAGAAGAGCATGATCATTCAGCCGTTTCAGAGGCTGAAACCTGGACCTGCTCCATGCATCCACAAATAAGGCAACCTGAGCCGGGGCAATGCCCTATTTGCGGAATGGACCTGATCCCCCTTTCAGAGGATGAAGGTGGGCTGGATTCAGACATGTTCAGGATGAGTGATGATGCGATGAAACTGGCGAACATCAGTACCATGACCGTTGGAGGAGGAGAGATGGGCAAAGAATTGCGACTAAATGGGAAAGTAGTGGTGGATGAGCGTAACGATTATACTCAAACCGTGCATATCCCTGGGCGTATCGAGAAATTGATGGTGAACTTTACCGGGGAAAAGGTGTCTCAAGGCCAAAGCCTGGCTACAATTTACTCTCCTCAAATAGTAACTGCACAAGCCGAATTATTACAGGCACAGGAAATCAAAGAATCCCAGCCGGAATTGTTTGCTGCGGCAAAGCAGAAGTTAAGGAACTGGAAAATTAGTGAAGCTCAGATAGACAGGATGCTGGCCGAAGGTGAGCCAATCGAGCGATTTTCTATTCGTGCCGATGTTAGCGGAGTCGTAACCGAATTAATGGCAGATCCTGGTGATTATCTCGAGCAGGGAATGCCTATCTACCAGATCGCTAACCTGGATCAGCTTTGGATACAGTTCGACCTGTATGAAAGTGACCTCAACTGGGTGGAAGAAGGCAGCATGGTTAAATATGCCGTAAAATCCCTCCCGGGGAAAACCTTCGAGGGAAAGATAAGTTTTGTAGATCCATTATTAAACGATAATACAAGGGTAGCGACCGCCAGGATAGAGGTGAACAATAAAGATGGAAAATTAAAGCCAGGTATGTTCGTGAGCGGGATAGTCGAAAATAAGCTGGAGTCTAATGGCGAAGACCGTATCGTCATTCCTGAATCGGCTGTTCTCTGGACCGGGGAACGTTCAGTGGTATATATAAAAACTGAAATGGATAAAGGTGCTGGTTTTGAAATGCGTGAAGTGAAACTTGGACCTGCCCTTGCCGACTCCTATGTAATAGAAAGCGGGCTAAAGCCTGGCGAACAGATCGTGGTGAATGGAACCTTCACAGTAGATGCGGCAGTACAGTTAGCGGGAAAACCAAGCATGATGAATCCGAATACTGGTAATGAAGCTTTAGAGGTTTCAGAAGAAGAGAAATCGGTTCTGCAACCGCTTTTCAGCAATTACATGGAATTGAAAGATGCCCTTGTAAATGATGATTTTCAGAACGTAAAAAGCGAAGGCAAAGAATTAAGGCAGGCAATAGACCAGATTCAGGTGGCAGCTTTAAGTGATGAGGTGAAGGCTCTGCTTAAGATCAATATTCCAAAACTTCAATCGGCCACAGACCGGCTTATTAAAGCAGCTTCCATCGATGCGGCAAGAAACGAATTTATTGGTCTTTCCAATACCATGATCGATCTTGCCCAGTCCACCAGACCTATGGACGGGATGTATATTCAGCATTGTCCCATGGCGAACAGCAACCAGGGGGCAGACTGGCTTAGTTTATCGACTGAAGTGAAAAACCCGTATTACGGAGCTTCCATGCTAAATTGTGGAGAGGTAACCGAGAAGATCTAGGAACATTAAATATATACAACCAGAATTAAGAGATTAAATGTTAGTAAAAAGAAAAACCGCAATGAACATCCGGAAGGCCCACCGGTATCTGGGCATTTTTATAGGAATTCAGTTTATTATGTGGACCGTAAGTGGTCTCTATTTTAGCTGGACAGATCTGGATGAGATTCACGGAGACCAGTTCAAAAAAGAGGAGCCTGTACATTCATCATTTTCAGACCTAAAAAGTCCT
>JBFIMP010000024.1:0-17119 GCA_041611635.1 Christiangramia sp. | reverse complement strand
CTCTAAGCATCGAGGCTAAGAACATGCAGCGATAGCGTATAGAATAATGATAAATCAAACGTCCAGTATTTATTTTTTGGACGTTTTTTGTTGGATCTAAGGTCGATAATGCTGAAGAACACTTTATTACTTGCGTTGGTTTTTATTTCCGGGATGCTTTTTGCCCAGAAGGATACCCGCGAAATAATGGATGCTGAAACCATAAAAAGTATTCAGATCGATACCGATGAGGTTTACCTTATAAAGATCACATCAACCGGGACTTCACAAATCAGTATCAGCACACATTCTGAAGGGGAGTATTTTAATGATATCATTCTGAATACGGAGCAAAAGAAAGATGTTTTAAAAATTAGTACACAATACCCCGAAAGATTATCCGGAGGTTATGATAAATTAAGTGCCCATAAAGTATTTTCCCTGGAAATTGAACTGGAGATTCCGCGGGGTTTAGAGGTGGTGATTAATTCAAACATAGCTTCAGTAGAAGCAAGTGGAGATTTTAAATCTTTTTATGCAGACCTGAAACAGGGTTACTGCGAACTTTTAAATTTTTCTGGCCACGCAGTGATTAATACCTATTCTGGACATATACTGGTAGAAACGGCATCTGGTCTAATCGAGGCAGAGAGCCGTAATGGAACTATAGAGATACCAGAATTCTTACCAGGCCGAAATCCTTTAAGGCTTAAGAGTATAGACGGAGATATAAAGGTTCGTAAAAACTAAATAATATTAGTATTTTTGACCCGTTTTCAAACAAAGTTGATTCATGTCCCTTAAAAAAGCCGGATTCCTCATTATACTGATCCTCTTGATCGATCAGATTTCAAAATTATATATAAAAACCAATTTCGCGTTAGGAGAGGAGATCGAAGTTTTCGATTGGTTCAGGATTCTATTTGTTGAAAATGAAGGGATGGCCTGGGGGACTAAAATTCCGGGCGAATACGGGAAACTTGCCCTTACCCTTTTTCGCCTTATAGCCATCGTGGGGATTGGATACTGGTTATGGGATTCGGTTAGAAAGAACGGTTCCAGGATTCTTATTACTTCTATAGCGCTCATCTTTGCTGGTGCCTTTGGGAATATTATAGACTCTGTCTTCTACGGGGTGATCTTTAATGAAAGTTACGGGCAGGTGGCGAGCTTTTTACCGGAAGGAGGAGGTTACAGTTCACTTTTCCACGGAAAGGTGGTAGACATGCTCTATTTCCCTTTATGGAAAGGTTATTTGCCTGAATGGATGCCTTTCTGGGGAGGAAAGTACTTTACTTTCTTTGAACCGGTATTCAATATTGCCGATTCTGCAATAAGTGTAGGTGTGGCGATGTTGCTTCTTTTTAATAAAAGAGCTTTTCCAAAGGAAAATAAACCTGAAAAGAAAGAGAATTAGGCGGCGGTCCTATCAAAGATCTTTTCAAACTTCTTTAGTTCTATAGGTTTAATAAGGTAATCTGTTACCAGGTTAAAGGACTTAGCCCTTTCCAGGTCACGTGGATCTATAGAGGAACTCACCACGTATAAAGTGATCTTTTTATTGAGGTTGTTCTTGATCTTGATAAACTCGTTGAGAAATTCCCATCCATCCATTACCGGCATATTGAGATCCAGAAAAATAATGTCTGGAAGTTTATCTTCATCGGTGACATTTTGCATAATGTCCTTGAAATAATCCAGTGCCTCTTTCCCGTTTTTAAAAATGAGTAAGTTTTCAGAAAGCTTTTTGATCTCTATGATCTTCTTTACTAAGTTCACGTATATCTTATCGTCATCGATGATACACGCTAGTTCTACTTTTTGCCCCATAATAAATAGAATCTAGAATTTGATTTTAAAGGTTGTCCCAATATTGAGTGTACTGCTAACAGATATTGTCCCCCCAAGGGCCTCTACCTGATTTTTTGTAATAAATAAACCAATCCCTTTTGCCTCGGGATTACTTGGATGAAAGGTTTTATACATTCCAAACATCTTTTCACCGTATTCATCGAGGTCTATTCCCATACCGTTGTCGCTAACTTCTAAAAACTCTTTATCGTTCTCGACATAGGTCTGTATAAAAATGACTGGTTTACGTCCCGGTTGTCTGTACCGGATGGCATTAGTGATTAAATTTAGTAAAATACTTTCAAGATACTCAGGGATATAGCGAATTTCTTTCAAATCCTGAAATTCAGCGACGATTTTTGCATTTTCTCGATTAATTAACGAAGAGATGGATGATAGAACTACCTCCAGGGCCTCTTCAAACCTGATGAGTACCGGTTCTTTTTTCAGTGAAGTCTGGATACTCACAATATTATTCAACCTCGAAATAGCCGAATCAAGATTGTCTGATACATCCTCGACATTGGCCAAAAGATCTAATTTATCGCGGTCTGATTTAGATTCTCTCAACAGTTCAACAATGAGGCTTAGATTACTGCTGTGGGATCTTAAATGATGAGAAACTATATGGGCGAAATTGAATAATCTTGAATTTTGGGTGGCGATGATATCCAGCGAATTCTGAAGGTTGAGCTCATTGGTTTTGTTCTCGTCTATGTTCTGAAGAACACCGCGAATACCTACAACCTCCTGCTCATCGTTATAAACGGGCTTACCGGTTAGTCTAACCCAGAATTCACGATGCTGAAAGGAGACCATTTTAAGCTCCAGTTTAAAAGGAATGCCAAAGTTTTCGCATTTATCAAAAGCATTCCTCATGCGGTTGTGATGTTCCTTGGCGTAGAATTTCATCCGGTCTTCATAAGCTGGTTGAAAATCGCGGGGGCATTCTACGATCTTCAATGATACATCATCCCAGTATATATTCTTATTCACCGTATCTACATACCAGCCTCCGGTTGAGGTCATCTCTGCCGTTTCCCGGTAATAAAAGAAGTTCTCTTCAATAGTGTATTGATCTCTCTTACTTTGGTGGATATTCACAAATAAGAGCACTGCGGTTTCCCGGAAATTAGAATTCCTGGTTTTCTGATTTTTACACTCGAACCAGCGATATTTACCATTTTCCAGTTTTAACTTAATCTCGAAGCTGAAAGGTTCGTTCTCCTTGATAAGTTTCTCGAAGTGTATTCTGAAATCGTAACGATAATCTGGATGCAGAATGTGATTTATGAAGAACTCAAATCTATCCTCCTGAATTTCCGGTTTTCCAACTAGAATATTGAAATGCTCAGACCAGGATATCTCTTTGGAAAATAAATTTATTTTCCAGTAAGCAATATCAAAATCTTCCAGTATGCTATTTAACTGTAGGTCGTTGAGCATCAAAGTGATTTGTTCAGGTTAAAAATAAGCTAATAACCTTATCATTACAAAAATTATTTTGTGCCGAATTCATAAATTCTATCTGGGGTGACACAATAATCCAGAGGGATATCACTGTTAAATATTTCTTTGATCTCTTCTACAGGTTCAAAAAATGAAAGTCCAATTTTAATTACCTCAGGTTTGCAGCCAGCCAGGAATTTATCATAGAAACCCTTACCGTAGCCTATGCGGTGACCGGTTTTGTCGAAAGCCAGCAGGGGTATAAATACCACATCTATTTTATCGCTGGGGACTTCGATTCCTTCCTGTGGTTCGGGAATGTTCCAGCGGTTCTTTTTGATCACGGTTTGATCTGTTAACAAATAATTTAAAAGACCACCGGTCTCATGATCGGTTTTTGGAATGATCACTTCCTTATCCTTGCCTTGGAGAATATGCAGTAAGAACTCTGTATCTACTTCTTTTTGTTCTGGTATACTCAGGAAAATATGATAATATCTATATTCCCAAACCGGCAATTCCAGGGAACGGTTCGCGATATCCAGGCTCAGTTTCTCAATTTCAGTAGCTTCCAGTCTTAATCTTAGATCTTTGAACCTCTTTCTAAGTTCCAATTTGTTCATGCTCTTCGGTTTTTGGCTGCATAGAAATGTGGAATATGGCATCTCCCTGGTATACGATAGGTGATTCATTGATGTTGATCACATAACCTTCGCTGGGAGATTTGATCTTATGGCTGAATTTACCGTAGGGATCTGTTATCGTTGCGATATATTCACCTTTGGTAACATGTTTTCCGCAAGGGATTTTCACATGCAGTAATCCGCTATATTTAGCTCTTAACCACGAACTCGAGGCTATAACAACGGTTTCTTTTTTTACATCGGGATAATCGAATTTTGGATTCAGCATATCCAGGTGGCTTAAAATTCTCATCGCACCATCAACTCCATACTTAGCAATATCCTTATTGCTGTCTAGAGACTTACCACCCTCAAACAGTAAAACGGGTATGCCTAGTTTTGAGCAGGTTTCCCTGAATGATTTGGTAATGGTTTTGGAGTGAATGGTAAAAGGAGCATTAAAGATTTTGGCATATTTTATACTCTGCTCATCTCCCTTTTTTACTCTTATTTGTGGTGCATTGAACCTGGCAGCACCTCCCGTATGAAAATCAAGGCAAAAATCGGCGATTGGGAGGATCTTCTTTACGAACTGGTAAGCAAAACGACTGGCCAGGGAACCGTGCTTGGTTCCTGGAAACACCCGGTTAAGATCACGACCATCGGGAAATTCCCTAGCCATGTTCAAGAAACCGAAAATATTCACGATGGGGATACAGATCACCGTGCCAATCCGGGGTTTATTTACTCCCTTGGAAATGATCTGTCTAACGATCTCCACGCCGTTGATCTCATCTCCATGGATACCGGCGGTTAGAAGTACCACCGGACCCGGTTTTTTAGAACGTTCAATGATAACCGGAACTTCTACCGAGGTAGTGGTATAGAGCTTGGCCATATTAAAGTTTATGGTAGCTCCCTTTCCGGGTAATACTTTTTCACCTAAAATTTCAAGAACATTGTTCTTGTCTATACGAGGCATATACTATACGTTTCTTTCTATGTATCTAATGATGGTTTTGGCAATATCCTTTCCTGTAGCTTCTTCGATTCCTTCGAGTCCCGGAGAACTGTTCACTTCAAGGATAAGTGGTCCGCGGCTGCTTTGCAGCATGTCTACACCTGCTACTCCCAGCGACATTGCTTTAGCGGCTTTAATCGCAGCATTTTCTTCTTCATCTGTAAGTTGTATAACCGAAGCAGATCCACCTCTGTGCAGGTTAGACCTGAACTCACCTTCTTTTCCCTGCCTTTTCATCGCTCCAACCACCTGGCCGTCTACCACGAACGCTCTAATATCTGCGCCACCTGCTTCCTTGATAAATTCCTGAACGATCACCCTAGCCTGCAGACCGTTAAATGCTTCTATTACAGATTCTGCCGCATTCTGAGTTTCGGCAAGTACTACTCCAAGTCCCTGGGTTCCTTCCAGTAATTTGATAATCACCGGGGCTCCACCAACATGTTCGAGGATTTCGGTCACGTCTTTAGAGTAATTAGTAAAAACGGTTTTTGGTAATCCTAATCTTGCCCTGGAGAGGATCTGAAGGCTTCTTAACTTATCACGACTTCTAACAAGTGCCTGGGATTCTGTGGTGGTAAAAGTTCCCATCATCTCAAATTGTCTCACTACAGCCGTACCAAAAAATGTTACTGAAGCTCCGATTCTTGGGATAACCGCATCTGTTTCTTCCAGCCAGTGTCCTTTATAATAGATGGTTGGTTTTTTCTTTTCAATGATGAGATCACATTTTATGGGATCTATCACTTCAACTTCATGATTTCTTTTCTTAGCCGCTTCGACTAGTCTGCTTGTTGAGTATAGTTTAGGGTTTCTTGATAGAATTCGTATCTTCATCTAGCTTCTTGTTATAAGACACATCGATCAATTCTGTGTCTACTATAAATTTTTTGGTTAAAAATTTTCGTCCTATTAGAACAGGAAATCTCATTTCCTGCCTGGAGGAGAGAGATAAGGAGATCTTAAAAACTTTCCCGAATAATTTTATATTGGATTGCACCTGATACCTTTTCTGGATGATCCCATTGCTGCTTCTAACAAAGACAATATCATAATCTTCGAAAACAAACTCCATTCCGTTATAAAGTGGATGTTCGTCATCTAAAAAAGTACAATGTATGGCATCGTCTTTTTCGATAATATTATCGCAATGAATAGAGGAAGTATAGGCTCCGGTATCAATTTTTATGGCAATGTCGTTAAGCTGTAAAGCCGGGAAATCTGCTTTATCAAACCTGCCGATCACTATTTTTTCCATGTTGCAATATACTAAAAAGCAGTTGCTTTATTTGGAAACAAAAATAAGGGATATTCTTATGAATTATAAGCAAAAAATAATCTGGCTGGGAATTTATATTTCCAGCCAGATCTATTTTTAGAAGTATACACTTAGCTTTCCTCTAAGAAAAAAAGGGGTTCCGGGGGTGAAATGTATTTCTTCTACCGGGAATTCTTCATTTCTTAACCTACTTTCGGTGGCAAACTGTGTTTCGTTCCATTCGGTATCCAGAAGATTCTCTATAATCACTCCAAACTGAATATTCTTATAACGATAGTTCAGGTTAAGATCTGTAACCACATAGCCTTCTGCGGTAATGCTGAAATCTTCATTCGCAGGCCTGTCATTGATATATCTATAAGAGATCGAGCCTGAAAAACCTGATAAATTCTCCACGGCCAGTCCACCGGAAGAAGTAAATTCAGGGGCGAGAGGAATGTAATCTTCCCCCGAAGGTTCTTCAGTGCTTCTGGCATAGGTGTAATTCAGGTCTGAATACAGGTAAAGCCAGTCATTAGCCTGGAATCTTGCGCCAAGATCTAAACCTAGTCTTCTTGTCTTCCCGCTTGGCTCCACGATGGCGGCATCTCCAACATACACAAATTCCTGTTCCAGTAATAAAACCCAGGCGGCGGCGTTCAAAATCCATTTATTACTTGGCTTGTAGATCACCCCAAGATCACTGCCGTAGGCAGCAGGGAGAATTTCCTCGCCGCTTCTGGCAACCACCACCCTGGTGTCATTAGAATGAAAGCCAATTCCATTTTTAAGATAAACTTGAAAATCTGTTGAAAGCTTATAATTGAAATTTAATTTAGGACTGAAAAATACTTTGTCTTCACTCTTATTGTCATAGGTTTCAGTGATAAGATTCTCATAATCGAAATTAAAATAATCTACTCTCAAACCCGGATTCACCTGAAGTTTTCCCAGGTTGAACTCTGCGTTTAAAAAACTGTAAAGATTGGTCTCGTCAATATTTCCGTAGGAGAGTCTCTCCAGTAGCTCCTTTCGGTTTTTGGTCCTTGAGAGTTCATTCAGGTTGCTATCGTCATACCTGAAACCTATCCCTGCAGAATAACGCATTTCCAGAGGAAGTTCCCTTCCGGTATATTCTAAAACGCTTTCGGCACCCAGAATATTCCGGTCTTCCTTCTGTTTGATCTGGTCACCGTTTACAGGATCTTCCAGGAAAAAGGTAAAGTTTGAATACAATTCAAAATCATAATGCGAATAAAACGCCCGTGATTTCAGTTTTTTAGAACCAGGAAGAAATTTGGTGTGATTCAGCAACAGGTTTGTTCTTGATGTATTACCTCCTTCAGTATCATCTATGGCTCCAAACCTGTTAATGGATCCATCTGCTACCGCTCTTTCAGGAATTTGACCCGATGCGTCCCACTTGCTTTGAAAATGTGAAAGCGTAAGGTTTAATTCTTCATCTCCGGGTTTCATATAATTGTATTTTCCCATGATATTGAAGCGATTGAAATTCTGTGGACTTTCAAACGGCCCGTCAAAAAGATTTATGGAGCTCGCCATGTAAGCGCTGCTGTATTCTTTATCCAGCACCTGGAACATGCCTACCAGTCTTTTGCTGTTGAAATCGCCAAGTTCAAGCGAAACCATATTTTCGTCTAATTTGTCCAGGGTTCTAAAATTCACAAATCCAGCCGTGGTGAAATTACCCTGATCGGAATAATAGGGTCCTTTTCCAAATTCGATATTTTTGATCGTTTCAGGAATAAGAAAATGCAGATCACTGTATCCCTGCCCATGCGCGTGGGATACCATGTTTACCGGCATTCCTTCTACCGCCAGGGAAATATCTGTCCCGTGGTCTATGTCAAATCCCCTTAAAAAAATCTGTTCTGCTTTTCCGCCACCGGCGTGCTGGCCAATGATCAAGCCCGGAATTTTTCTCAATATCTCCTGTGAGGATTTTACGGGATTGGTTTGAAGCTCTACCCTGATGACCTCGCTAAGCGGATCGCGATTACTGCTTAAAACTATCTGATCCAGGCTAAGGGTTGCTTCTTTAAGCTCAAAAACCTTTTGTTGATTAAGGTCTTCTTTGTTTATAGTGTATTCCAGATTTTCAAAACCAAGAAAAGTGATTTTGATGAGGTTTCCCGGGGTAACACTTTTTAAGCTAAACTCTCCTGCAGAATTGGTGTGCGTATGGAATCCTGAGGAGCTATCGTAAATAGCTACATCTTCAAGAGGATTCATATCTGCATCGATAATTTTGCCTTGAAAATTCTGAGTCTGGGCAAAACCAATTCCGCATAAAAGAAATATGATATTTAATATTCTTCTCATTTTTAATTTGATTGAAGTATGCTATACTTTCTCATAGGTTATATACGTGAGAAAGTATAGGATGGTTTCTTATGATAAGTAAATAGGGTTCTCGACGTGGCTGAATTACAACTCGTCTTGATTAAATCTTATGAAAGTCGGGCTCAGGAGGTGGGAAAAGGTTGTCTGTAAAATGTGAATATTCACTATGAATATATGCTGAACAGGAGTTTTGCTTAGTCCTTTTATGATGCTGAACAGGAGAATAGGATTCTATGAGATGTTTGTCGTAGGTCTCTTTTTTAGTATTTTCAAAAGGGACCTGTTCCCCGTCTGAAAAACTTAAAGCCGTACTTATAAATTCAAGTACATCGTGGGTGTGTTTTTCAGTATGAACTATATGCTTATGAGTTTCAGGTTTATGGAAAGAAACGCCAGGATGCGAGTTCAAAGGATTATGCTCGTGGGCAGATAATGTTTTAGAAATCTTATGGGACAACACGTGTGAAATCTCCAGAATTTCTTCGTTTAGAGGACTAAGCAAATACAGCAGGGCTAAAAAGACCGCAAGGAAATCCTTGACTGAAGGAGGTATTTGCATTTAAATGATTTGGTGCAAGTCCAAATTTAACTAAAAATTCCAGAAGCCCTGGGCAGTGAGCTTTTTAAATTTTAAACTGCTAAAATCTGAAAAGACTGTCAATTAAATTTTAAATTTGAACTAATGGAAAAACCTGCTCTGGACGTTCAGTTAAAAACTTTGCCCAACAGCCCGGGAGTCTATCAATACTATGATAAGAACGGGAAAATTCTTTATGTAGGGAAAGCGAAAAACCTTAAAAAAAGGGTCACTTCTTATTTCAATAAAAATCATGACAGCCATCGCATTGGGGTGATGGTGAAAAAGATTCGGGAGATAAAGCATATTGTGGTTTCTTCTGAAACCGATGCGCTTTTACTGGAAAATAATCTTATTAAAAAGCTTCAGCCCCGTTTTAATGTCATGCTGAAGGATGATAAGACCTATCCCTGGATATGTATTAAGAACGAACGTTTTCCCAGGGTTTTCCCTACCAGGAGGTTGATCAAGGATGGCAGTGAATATTATGGTCCCTTCACCAGTTTTAAAACGGTAAATACCTTATTAGATCTTATCAAGGGTCTATATAAACTGCGAACCTGTAATTATGATCTCGCCGAAGATAAAATAAGGAGCGGTAAGTATAAATTGTGCCTGGAATACCATCTTGGGAATTGTAAAGGCCCTTGTGAAGCCTTACAATCTGAAGAAGAATACAATAATAATATTGAGGCGATACGGCAGATCGTGAAGGGAAACTTTAAAGATTCCCTGCAGCGTTTCCGAAACCAGATGAAGGAGCATGCTGAAAATATGGAATTTGAAGATGCGCAACGTATCAAGAACAAGATAGATGTGCTGGAAAATTACCAGTCTAAATCTACCGTGGTAAATCCCAAGATTAATAATGTAGATGTCTTTTCAGTAGTGACCGATGAGGGGTATGGCTATGTGAATTTTCTTCAGCTTTCCCACGGAGCGATCATTCGTTCTCATACCATCGAGATGAAAAAGAAGCTTGACGAAAGCGATCGTGAACTTCTGGAGTTAGCCATCGTTGAGATACGACAACGCTTCAGTTCTAATTCAAATGAAATTTTTGTTCCCTTTAAAGTAGATGTAGGGGAAGATATTAAGATCACCGTGCCTAAACTCGGGGATAAAAAGAAGATCGTGGAACTTTCTGAAAGAAATGCGAAATACTTCCGCCAGGAAAGGTTCAAACAAATGAAGATCGTAGACCCAGACAGGCATGTAAACAGGGTCATGGCACAGATGAAGGAGGACCTAAGGTTGAGTAAGGAGCCCAGGCATATAGAGTGCTTTGACAATTCGAACATCCAGGGGACTAATCCTGTGGCTGCCTGCGTTGTTTTTAAAAACGGGAAGCCCAGTAAGAAAGATTATCGTAAATTTAATATTAAGACTGTAGAAGGGCCAGATGATTTTGCCTCTATGGAAGAAGTGGTGTTTAGGAGATACCGCAGGCTTCTTAATGAAGGTGAGGAGCTGCCGCAGCTCATTATTGTAGATGGAGGAAAGGGCCAGTTATCCAGCGGAGTAAAAGCCCTGGATGATCTTGGTTTAAGAGGGAAGATTGCCATTATTGGTATTGCCAAGAGACTGGAGGAGATTTTTTATCCTGAAGATCCAATTCCCTTGTACCTGGACAAAAAGTCTGAAACATTGAAGATCATTCAGCAATTAAGAAACGAGGCGCACAGATTTGGAATTACTTTTCACCGCAATAAAAGGAGTAAAACCGCGCTTAATACAGAGCTGGAATCTATTGAAGGAATAGGAGAAAAGACGGTTGTTGAATTGCTGAAACACTTCAGATCTTTAAAAAGGGTCAAGGAGGCTTCAGAGAAAGATCTGGCAGAAGTTATTGGAGCTTCAAAAGCAGGAATAATATTTAATCATTACCACACGGGATAAATGCGTAGTTTTTTAGCTTTTTTATTCTTCCTATCCACAATTAGTGGGTTCAGCCAGGATAGACATGAACCTAAAGTAGGGCTTGTGCTTAGCGGGGGAGGAGCAAAAGGGCTTGCGCATATAGGAGTTCTAAAGGTACTCGAACAAGAGGGTGTAAAGATCGATTATATAGGTGGTACCAGTATGGGTGCTATTATTGGAGGGCTTTATGCTTCAGGATATACCGCGAATGAACTTGATTCTATCTTTAACCAGACCAATTTCGATATCCTTATTCAGGATGATATTCCAAGAAGGGCTAAGACCTTTTATGAAAAGGAAGATTCAGAGAAATATGCCATAACCTTACCATTCGATAATTTCGATATTTCATTTCCTACGGGACTCTTTAAAGGACAGAATATTTATAACCTCATGTCCAGGCTTACCATGCATGTAAGCGATGTGAATGATTTCAGCAAATTACAGATCCCATTTTTTTGCGTGGCCGCAAATGTCGAAACCGGGGAAGAAGTGATCCTTGACAGTGGGTCCCTGGCTAAGGCAATATCTGCCAGTGGGGCCATCCCAACAATTTTAAGCCCGATAAAGATAGATGACCAGTTGTTAACAGATGGTGGGGTGGCCAATAATTATCCCGTAGAAGAATTGAAAAGAAGAGGAGCTGAAATTATCATTGGAGTGGATGTTCAGGATACCCTGGTGAAAAGAGATAAGCTGAGAAGTGTTTTCGAGATCATGTCTCAGATAAGCAATTTCAGGACCATTGGGGATATGAAAGACAAGATCCCTATGACCAATATTTATATAAAGCCAGATATCTCCCCATTTTCGGTCATGTCTTTTGAGGATGGCCAGGCGATCATAGACTCGGGTAAGGTTGCTGCCTTAAAAAAATTACCACATATAAAAGAACTCGCCGCTAGGACAAAAGGAAATTATGAAAGGAAACGGGTCGATAAGATTGATTCTTTTAATATTAGCGACCTCACCCTTGAAGGGAATAATACATATCCAAGGGCCTATGTTCAGGGTAAATTGAAACTGGATTATGATGAACCTTATAATTTTGAGGATCTTAATATCGGCATCAATAACCTTTCAGCTACTGGAAATTTTGACAGGATAAATTACCAGTTGATCCCCAGGGATGAAAAAGGCAATTATATACTTGCCATGCAGATCGAAGAAAGCGAAAACAAAATGCTATTAAGGCTGGGATTGCATTATGATGAACTATATAAAAGCGGCGCCCTGGTAAACCTTACCAGGAAGAGTTTGCTTTTTACTAATGATGTGACTTCTCTGGATCTCGTAGTTGGCGATAATCTTAGGTATAATTTTAATTATTACCTGGATAAGGGTTTTTACTGGAGTGTGGGTCTTAATTCGAGGTACAACACCTTTGAAAAGTATATCAACCTGAACAATATTCGCAAGTTAGAAGGGGATGGTGCACCTGCTTCTAAAGTGGAACTGGAGGTGGATTTCGAAGATTTTACGAACCAGATTTATGTTGAAACGCTATTTCAACAGGTGTTCTCTATAGGGGCGGGGCTGGAGCATAAATTTTTAAAATATAGCAGTACTGGCTTTAACGACCTGAACAATCAGAATAATCAGTTGGTTTTTGATAATAGTCACTATGCGAGTGCTTTTGGATATTTAAAATTTGACTCCTATGACAGTAAGTATTTCCCAACTAAGGGGGTAGGTTTTAACGGAGATTTTCATGTATATCTTTATTCCAGTGACTTTAATGATAATTTCGCTGAATTTTCTATCGCCAAGGGTGCTATTGGTTATGCATTTACACCTTTCACTAATTTTAGTACCCGGATTTCTACAGAAACAGGTTTTAAAATAGGGAATGATGGCACCGAGGTACTGGATTTCTTTCTTGGGGGCTATGGGAACGATTTTATCAATAATATTAAGCCATTTTACGGTTATGATTTTTTAAGTCTGAGTGGCGACAGTTACATACAGGCGCTTTTCGAATTCGATTATCAGGTGGCGCGAAAAAACCATATTATCGCCAGTGCCAATATTGCGAATGTGGAAGATAGGCTGTATACTACCGGGAACTGGTTTTCATGGCCAGATTATACCGGTTACGCTTTGGGATACGGCCTGGAGACTTTTATGGGGCCAATGGAGGTGAAATATACTTATTCGCCTGAAGTTGGAGACAGTTACTGGTTCTTTAGCCTTGGTTTCTGGTTTTGAGGGTTTTAAGCGGTCTTAATTATATGCTCAGCTGAGGCCTCGTTTTTAGTGTACATTTAAGAATATTTCGCTAAATTTTCATGATATTTGTATAAATCGAAAAATAAAGTCGAAAAAATCCTAATATCTTAATGATTTGCCGGATTTTGGTCGATTCAAAAACAAAAAATTATGCCTTTTTATCATAAACTAGGTAAAATTCCTCATAAACGCCATACGATATTCAGGAAGCCCGATGGTAGCCTCTATTATGAGCAACTTTTTGGTACTATTGGTTTTGATGGAATGTCTTCTAATTTATATCACGAACATCGCCCTACCCAGGTCAAGGAGATCAAGGGCAAGTATGATGCAAGGCCAAAGATTGCCATTGAGAACAACCTTAAGTCTTATAGATTAAAAGGTTTCCAGGTAACTCCGCATCCAGATTATTTACAGAGCCGTAAACCGGTGCTTACCAATGCAGATTGTGATATAGTTCTGGCGTCTCCGCAAGGGTCTACCCAGGATTATTTCTATAAGAACGCAGATTCAGATGAACTTTTGTTTATTCATAAAGGTAGCGGGAAGCTGCGCACGCATTTAGGAAATTTGGATTTTAAATATGGAGATTATTTATTGATCCCGAGAGGAACGATCTATAAAATAGATTTTGATGATGAAGACAATCGATTGTTTATCGTAGAATCAAGAAGACCAATTTATACTCCAAAGAGATACAGGAACTGGTTTGGGCAATTGCTGGAACATTCACCATTCTGTGAACGAGACCTAAGGCAGCCACACGAATTGGAAACCAATGATGAAAAGGGGGATTTTCTAATCAAGATTAAGAAAAAGGGAGAGATTTTCGATATGGTCTATGCCACGCATCCGTTTGATGTTGTAGGCTACGACGGTTATAATTATCCATATGCTTTTTCTATTCATGATTTTGAGCCTATAACAGGTAGAATACATCAGCCACCACCGGTACATCAAACCTTTGAGACCGATGCCTATGTGGTTTGTAGCTTCTGCCCTAGAAAATATGATTATCATCCCGAAAGTATCCCGGCTCCATATAGCCATAGTAATATAGACAGCGATGAGGTCCTATACTATGTAGACGGTGACTTTATGAGCAGGAATGATATTGAAGCAGGTCATATTTCATTGCACCCGGCTGGTATCCCGCATGGACCGCATCCTGGAGCTGTGGAAAGAAGTATTGGGCAGACAGATACTGAAGAACTCGCGGTGATGGTAGATACTTTTAAGCCTTTAATGCTTACTGAAGATGCTATGGAAATAGCAGACGATACTTACCATAAATCATGGTTGGAGGAAGAAGACAGAGAATAAAATGAAAGAAGATTTATCAGCGCAGGATAGAGCGATGTGGTAAAATTTTGAAAGTACTTTTCAATTTTTTTTACAATATCAATAATCCATAAAACTTAAAGCAAAATGTCTAAAGATAACACATCATTAAATTTAGAAAAAGTGGTTCCAGAAGCAGAGGATTTTCTGCCAATTCTTGGAACAGATTTCGTTGAACTATATGTTGGAAATGCCAAACAGGCGGCATATTATTATCAGCACGCCTGGGGATTTCAGCCGGTGGCTTACGCCGGCCTAGAGACAGGAAAGAAGAACAGCGTCTCTTATGTCTTGCAACAGGGAAAGATCAGGATCGTGTTGACCTCTCCTTTAGAAAAGGGTGGTGAGATCAACGAGCATATAAACAAGCATGGTGATGGAGTTAAGTTTGTTGCTCTTTGGGTAGACGATGCCCGTAAAAGCTATGAAGAAACCACTAAAAGAGGTGCGAAATCCTATGTGGAGCCATACGAGATCGAAGACAGTAACGGGAAGGCAGTAATTTCTGGAATTCATACATATGGTGAAACCATTCACCTTTTCATCGAAAGAGGGGAGTATGAAGGTCCGTTTTTACCTGGATACAGAGTTTATGATACAAAAGCTAAATCTGTAGATACCGGCCTTAAATTCATCGACCATATGGTTGGAAATGTAGGGTGGAACGAAATGAACAAATGGGTTGAATTCTACGGAAAAGTAATGGGATTTGCCCAATTGGTTTCTTTTGACGACAAGGATATTTCAACAGATTATACCGCTCTCATGAGTAAGGTAATGAGTAACGGAAATGGCCGTATCAAGTTTCCAATTAATGAACCTGCAAAAGGGAAAAAGAAATCACAGATCGAAGAATATATAGATTTCTATAATGGAGCAGGAGTTCAGCATATCGCCCTGGCAACAGATAATATTATCGAAACGGTTACACAGTTAAGGGATCGTGGGGTAGAATTTCTGTATGTGCCAGAGACTTATTACGATGACCTATTAGACCGGGTAGGTGAAATAGACGAAGAGCTGGAGCCGTTAAAAGAGCTTGGGGTTCTGGTAGATAGGGACGATGAAGGTTACCTTTTACAGATTTTCACTAAACCTGTTTTGGACAGACCAACCATGTTTTTTGAGATAATTCAACGAAAAGGAGCTCAATCCTTTGGAAAAGGAAACTTTAAAGCCCTTTTTGAAGCTATCGAAAGAGAACAGGATTTGCGAGGTACATTAAATTAAAATTAAAAAATTGCTAAAACTTAAGTGGAAAAATTTAATTATTGATAATTAAATAATTATTTAGTTAAAGTTAATTGTGCTGTTGCGAGTAAGGTAGAAATAT
The DNA here is from genome assembly GCA_041611635.1 of Christiangramia sp. Classification (GTDB taxonomy): domain Bacteria; phylum Bacteroidota; class Bacteroidia; order Flavobacteriales; family Flavobacteriaceae; genus Christiangramia. Next base: position 1,174 of record JBFIMP010000024.1, on the reverse strand, counting down.
CAGACTTTTGCACCGCATTTTTGGAGTGGTTACCAAAAATCGTATTTAAATTTTTTTCATAATTTAAGTTTTAGTTGGTTAATAAGATAAAATTCCCTGTCATTAATTTGATGGGGTTTTTTGTTTTAATACTTTTGGAATAGTAATTGTAATTAGTGTATTATTCCCATAAATACTGATACTTAGTAATAAATTATGATGAAAAAACTCTTTGCAATTACCATATTTTTCTGTCTGGTTAGTTCCTTTCAATTATATTCTCAGCAGGCTTTTAAAGATGGAGAATGGTTTAAGTTTCGCATTCATTATGGAATATTCAACGCGAGCTATGCCACCCTGGAAGTAGACGAAGCCAGCTTGGATAATAAGCCTGTTTATCATATCAAGGGTAGGGGTAAATCTACCGGGCTCCTTAGCCTTTTTTTTAAGGTTGACGATGATTACCAGACCTATATAGATAAAAAGACGGGTAAACCTTACAAATTCATTAGAAAAATAAATGAAGGTGGTTATACCAAGGATCTTGAAATAGACTTTGATCATGAGGATAACAAGGCTCATGTTCTAAACAAGAAAAATAATCAGCTTCAAAGCTTTTCTGTACCCAATAATGTGCACGATATGTTATCGGCATTTTATTATATTCGCAACCAAATTGACACTGATGGTTTGAAGCCTGGAAAAGAGATTCGTCTTAACATGTTCATAGATGATGAAAATCTCGATTTCAAGCTGGTATTTCTGGGCAGGGAGGTCATCAAAACTAAGTTTGGAAAGGTAGCAACCCTTAAGTTCAGGCCATATGTTTTAGCCGGTCGCGTATTTAAGGAAAAGGAAAGTCTTACTTTTTGGGTTAGTGATGATAAGAATAAAATTCCTGTGAAAATTGAAGCAGATCTGGCGGTTGGTTCGCTGGACGCAGATTTAGATGCATATAAAGGTCTGAAACATCAGTTTAGCATTATAATGAATTAAGCATGGAGATAAAACCCGAGATCGCGGAACGAATCATAAAACTTGAAGAAAAGTTTAAGAATTCGGGTCAGGATATGGGGTCCTATTTGGATGGTCTGCTTTACGACCGTTACTTGTCTTATTGGGATTATATAGAGGTAGATACGCTCTTAAGTCTTCAAAAAACAAATACGCATTTTCCAGATGAACTGATCTTCAT
>JBFIMP010000023.1:0-17170 GCA_041611635.1 Christiangramia sp. | reverse complement strand
GATCTTGGAAGCCGCCGTACAGGTGCAGGGTCCCGATGAGCAGGGAACCGAGCTATGGTGGACTGCAGGTAATTAATTTAAATTTGAATTATTAAAGAAGGTCGTCAAAAAAATATTTGGCGATCTTTTTTTTTAGGTTTAAAACTTGAATCCCATGAGAAGAATTCCGTTTATTTTAATAGGATTTATTTTAGTTCTTAGTTCTTGTATTAACAGGAGTTCTGGAAAGGAAATGAAAGTTGAAACTCCAGATCTTCATCAGGAAGATGACTTTAAGGTCATCGCTTACTGGACGGGTTCTGATAAAGAAATAGCTCCGGAAAAAATCAAGCAGTTGGACCAGATCATTTATAGTTTTCTTCATTTAAATGAAAACAGGCTGAGCGTATTAGATAAAGACGCGAAATACTTAAATTATCTCGTCTCTCAAAAGGAAATAAATTCTGATTTAAAGGTTTTAGTTGCTTTGGGTGGCTGGGGCGGTTGCGAAACCTGTTCCGAGGTGTTCTCTACGGAAAAAGGACGAAAAGAATTTGCTGTTTCTGTAAAGGATATTCTATCGGAGAACGATCTGGACGGCATAGACCTGGACTGGGAATATCCTGCAATATCCGGGTATCAGGGACATACTTTTAAGCCTGAAGACAAAAAGAACTTTACATTACTGGTGGAAGAGTTGAGGAATATTCTGGGTTCCGATAAGGAGATAAGTTTCGCCGCCGGTGGATTCAGGAATTACCTCGAGAATTCTATTGAATGGAATGAGGTAATGCCTATGGTAGATCATGTAAATCTAATGAGCTATGATATGGTTGGCGGAGGAAGTTTGACTACTGGACACCATACCGCTTTACTTTCCACCAAAGAGCAAAAAAGGTCTGCAGACGAAGCTATTCAATACTTTGATTCAGTAGGTGTCTCGAAGGAGAAAATAGTTATAGGAGCTGCTTTTTATGCCCGGGTTTTTGAGCAGGTAAAAGATACTTCAAACGGACTGAATCAACCTGGAAGATTCAAAGAAGCTATACTTTACAAGGATCTTGATGCCTATATAAAAAGTTCACCAGGATTTGAATATTTCTGGGATTCGGAAGCCCAGGCTCCATATATTTACAACGCCGAAAAAGGCATTTTCATCACCTATGACGATTCCCTTTCTGTTTCCAAAAAAACAAATTATGCTTTAGAAAATAATTTGGGAGGGATCATGTTCTGGCAGTTACCTGGAGATAAGCCAGAGGGATTGCTGGAAGTTATAAGTGCTGAAAAAAATAATTCTAAAAATTAATAATTGCCCTAAATGATTAAGAGATCTGGAATCCTACTGTTATTAGTTGCCTTTTTAGTTTATGGTTGTAAGTCTAAACAGCCAACAGTTTCTTCTAAACCTGAAACCCCCGGGGTAGTTGAGGAAAAACCAGGGGAGGTTAAAGAAGCCCCTGAAGAAGTTTCTAAAGAAATACCTGTTGAAACTCCCAAAGAAGAGGTGTTAGTTGCCAAAAAGGAGAGAAAACAACCTCCGTTAAATATCGAGGAATTCAGAGCGGCCTGGGTGGCCACCGTGGCCAATATCAACTGGCCAAGTAAAGGAGGGCTTTCTACCCAACAGCAGCAACAAGAGGCATTAAAGCTTCTCGATTTTCTACAATCTCATAATTTCAATGCGGTGATTTTCCAGGTGAGACCACAGGCAGATGCTCTGTATAAAAGTGAGCTGGAACCATGGTCTTATTTTTTGAGCGGTAAACAAGGTAAGGCTCCGGAGCCTTATTATGATCCTTTAGATTTTTGGATCACCGAAGCTCATAAAAGAGGACTGGAACTGCATGTTTGGTTGAATCCATATCGTGCTCATCATACTACCGGTGGGGAGATCACAGAGACCTCTATAATCAAAAAAAGACCGGAACTAGCCGTAAAACTGGCTAATGGAATGTGGTGGCTGGATCCTGCGAAACAGGAAACCCAGGATCATTCTGCGGCAGTGGTAATGGATATCGTGGAACGCTATGATATAGACGGAGTTCATTTTGACGATTATTTTTACCCTTATGATTCTTATAATGGCAGCAAGGATTTCCCTGATGATAAAACCTATTTAGCCTATCAGAACTCTAATGGAAAACTTTCCAGGGGAGACTGGAGAAGGGATCATGTGAACAAATTCATTAAAAGGATCTATGATGAGATCAAAGCTGAAAAACCTTATGTGAAGTTCGGTTTAAGTCCGTTTGGGATCTGGAGACCAGGTTATCCTCAATCTGTGGTTGGATATGACCAGTATGATAAACTTTATGCCGATGCGAAGCTTTGGCTTAATGAAGGCTGGATAGATTATTTCACTCCGCAGTTGTACTGGCAGATCAATCAATATGGCCAGAGTTTCCCTGAATTACTGGGGTGGTGGGAATCTGAAAATACCAAGAACAGGCACCTTTGGCCTGGGATAAATGTAGGTCTGGGTGGTGACGAAAAGAATGTGGATGAAACCATCAACCAGATCATGATCACCAGGGGAATGCTGCCAGAGAGTAAGGGAACCGTGCATTGGAGCATTGGCCCCCTTATGAAATCTGAAATGCTTGCTAAAGGCTTGCTAGAGGGTCCTTATCGTAAAAAAGCGCTGGTTCCGCCAAGTCCGTGGCTTGATGATACCGCTCCGGAAGTTCCACAGTTTAACGCTTCCATAGAAAAAGACCGGCTTCTTATGAACTGGGAAGTAAATACGCCGGGGGATATTTCAAAATATGTTTTATGGTTTAAATACGAACAGGGAAACTGGGATTATAAGATCCTGGATGGCGACACTACGGCTTTCAGTTTACAGAATATCGTAGGCGAGAAAAAGAGAGCTATGGAAAAGGTTGGAATAACTGCGGTGGACCGTTTAGGAAATCAAAGTGATTTTAAAGAAATAATATTAAAAAAATAAGTAGATGACCCCATTACTTGTCTTCGGCGTTATAGCCGTTTATTTCATCGTATTGCTGGGGATAAGTCATTTCACCTCCAGAAAAGCAGATAACGACACCTTTTTCACCGCAAACAGGCAATCTCCCTGGTTCCTGGTGGCTTATGGGATGGTTGGAGCATCTCTTTCTGGGGTAACTTTTATTTCCGTTCCCGGTGAGGTGGGAAATTCTAACTGGACCTACCTGCAATTTGTCATGGGAAATATGGTGGGTTATGCGGTAATCGCATTCATTCTCATTCCGCTCTTTTACAAACTAAGGCTGGTCTCTATTTATGAGTATCTAAAGGATAGATTTGGACAACGTTCCTACTATACAGGTTCGGTATTCTTTCTTATTTCACAAACTATTGGGGCATCCTTCAGGTTGTTCCTGGCGGCCGTAGTGCTTCAGATCGCTTTTTTCGACGCTTTTGGGATTCCATTTTTCATCACTGTTCTGGTTACCATTCTCCTAATCTGGCTGTATACTTTCCGAGGGGGAATAAAAACCATCGTTTGGACAGATACCTTGCAAACCACATTTTTACTTCTGGCTGTTGTAATAAGTATCGTGATGATCACAGACCAGATGGAACTTGGTTTTTCTGAATTAATCTCTACGGTTTCTGAAAGTAAGATGTCTACCATTTTCGACTGGGACTGGCGCTCAGACAGGAATTTCTATAAGACCTTTCTGGCCGGTATTTTCATTACCATTGCCATGAACGGGCTGGATCAAAATGTAATGCAGAAGAATCTTACCTGTAAGAATAAGAAGGATGCTCAGAAGAATATCTTCTGGTTTTCCATTACCTTTTTTGTTTCTACCACCTTATTCCTGGCATTAGGAGTTTTACTATATAAATTTGCCATAGATCAACAGATCGCCATTCCAGAAAGAAGCGATGATCTTTATCCTTTGCTGGCTTTAAATCACTTCGGCATCCTTGCCGGTATAGTATTCCTTCTGGGTATCATTGCGGCGGCATTTTCCAGTGCAGATTCTGCCTTAACCGCATTAACGACTTCCTTTTGTGTGGACATTCTGGATCTTTCTAATAAAAAGAGCCACCAGAAAAGAACTCGTTTATGGGTACATATTGGTTTTACGTTTCTAATGTTCCTGGTGATCATTATTTTCAACAGTTTTAATGATTCCAGTGTAGTAAGCGCGGTCTTTAAGGTAGCTGGTTTTACGTACGGACCTTTGCTGGGTCTTTTTGCATTTGGTCTTATGACCAAACGCACGGTAAAAGATAAACTGGTTCCCCTGGTTTGTGTGTTAGCACCAATTATTTCGGTGCTCCTGGATTTTAATTCTGAACAATGGTTCAACGGGTATCAGTTCGGTTTTGAGATCTTACTGGTAAATGCAGCAATCACATTTCTAGGTTTATGGCTTCTGTATAATAAAAAGCCTGGTTATCTTTAAAATAAGGCTTTAGGATCGGGCTCATTAAGGCAAATAGATTTATTTAAGATGCAAATAGAATATATATCATTCGATCTTGAATTGAAGAATACCTTCACCATAAGCCATGGTTCGCGGAATTTTCAGCCTACGCTTGTGGTTAAAATCACAGATTCAGGTTACATCGGTTACGGGGAAGCTGCGGCTACGGTCTATTATGGTGTAACCGTTGAGAAAATGATTTCCTCCATTAGCTCTGTAGAACCAATCCTAAAAGAAAACATTCATTTATCTCCAGAGGAGATCTGGGAAATTACTTTTCCGCACTTAAAGGATAATCCATTTGCGCAATGTGCCCTGGACATGGCGATACATGATCTTCATGGGAAGCGCAATAACAGGCCTCTATATCAATTATGGGGTTTGGATCCCAAAGATATTCCGCTTACCAATTATACAATAGGGATAGATTCCGTGGAAAATATGCTGCGTAAAATGCAGGAATTTGCCTGGCCGCTTTATAAGATCAAACTGGGTACAAATGAAGATGTAAAGATCATCAAAGAACTTAGAAAGCATAGCGATGCAGTTTTCAGGGTAGACGCCAATGCCGCGTGGAGTGTAGAGCAGGCTCTAGAGAACATAGAGGCATTTAAGGAACTTAATGTGGAATTTGTAGAACAGCCCTTGCATCCCGAAGATATTCAGGGCATGGAGGTACTTTATAAAAGATCGCTCTTGCCTCTAATTGCAGATGAAAGTTGTATTATTGAAGGCGATGTGGAAAAATGTAAGCCTTATTTTCATGGGGTGAATATCAAACTTACCAAATGCGCCGGAGTTACTCCCGCAAAGAGGATGATCTATAAGGCGAGGGAACTTGGCATGAAGGCAATGGTTGGTTGTATGACCGAGTCTAGCATAGGAATCTCTGCGATCGCCCAGCTTGCTCCGCTTTTGGATTATGTGGATATGGATGGGGCTATGTTATTGAAAAATGATATCGCAGACGGGGTGAAGATCTATGATAAAAAGGTGCATTTTCCAGACCGGAATGGTACCGGAGCCCAATTATTGAACTAGTTATGACAAATATGAATATAGAAATGAAATTGAAAGCATTTTTAGCGATTGCAGTTTTAGCATTGATAAGCTGTAATGATAAATCTGAAGAAAAAGAAGAGATCGACAGGTCTCAGGCGATCATTGCTGAGGTAAGTGAGCAATACGTTCCAGATAAGCGTGTCGCTCTATTTGACGTTGAAGCCATAAAGAAGGACGGATCTTATATTCTTAAAGGAGAGTCAAACCTTCCCGATGCGGTGAATGTTCTAAAGCAAAAGATGGAGGCTGAGGGGCTTAAATATACAGATAGCATAAGTTTATTACCAGATAATGAAGTTCTGGAAGGTAAGACCATGGGAGTGGTTAAGATCTCGGTAGCAAATTTGAGAGATGAACCGAAACACTCTGCACAGCTGGTAACCCAGGCTACTTTAGGAACGCCTTTAAAAGTTTACAAAAAAGATGGGGGCTGGTTTTATGTGCAAACCCCAGATGGTTACCTGGGATGGGTTGATTACGGCGGACTTTCAAGTAAAACCCCGCAGGAATTCTCTCAATGGAAATCGGCTGAAAAACTTATTTACCTGGAACCTTTCGGTAACTCCTATGAAATGGCAGATAGTAATGCTCAAAGTGTGTCAGATCTTGTGGCGGGCGACATTTTAGAGCTTTTAAGCACAGATAATGGATTTTACAGGGTAAAGTATCCCGATGGGAGAAAAGCCTTTATAAAGAAGACAGAGGCAAGACCTTATCTGGATTGGCTTTCTTCTCTGGATATGGAAAGGGAAGACCTGGTAGAAACCTCTAAGAGATTAATGGGACTGCCTTACTTATGGGGAGGAACTTCTTCAAAAGGAGTTGACTGCAGCGGATTTACCAAAACGGTATTTTTCTTAAACGGAATAGTCATCCCGCGTGATGCTTCCCAACAGGTGCATACAGGTATACAGGTAGACAGCACCAGGAATTTTGAAAACCTTATCCCGGGAGATCTTTTGTTCTTTGGAAGACCGGCGACAGATTCTACTTCAGAAAGAGTGATACATGTGGGAATGTGGATAGGGGAGAATAAGTTCATTCATTCTATGGGCGATGTTCATATTAGCACCATGGATACTGCTGCTGATGATTTCGACGAATACAATTACAACCGCTATTTAAGAACCAAACGAGTATTCAACCAGGAGGGTAGTGGCCTTATATATTTAAAAGAGAAAGACATTTTTATAGACCAGGATGCAGATGAGCCATTAAAAGGCTAATTGGTTCTTATCTGTGAATGAAAATCACGTCGTCCTTAATTCATTTCAGGATCTTAAACACTGAGCGGGAGAATAACATCGACAGAAGAAATCTGATGTATTATAAATATTTCTGGTAAAGATTGTAAAGCACCTTTAACTGATATTCATTGAGGATAGGATTCTCATAGTCTTCCTGGATAAAATGAAGTTTGAAAGCTTTAATAGCCGAAGCCAGATCTGAAACGTCATAACCAATCACTTTTAAAGCCATTGTGTGATCAAAACCTGCCGGCACTACCTGTGGGAATATATATTTATCCAGGAAGGTAAGTGAGTTATGATCAGGTTCCAGCTCAAAACCTTCAGGAAATTCCTGGAAAAATTCGCTTGCCAGTTTTAGACTGTCCACGGCTTCTTCATCATACCATAAACCATATCCTTCTTCAGCAAGCCTTTTCCATGGAAAGTTCTTATTAGGATCTACTTTTCTGCTGGGAGCGATATCTGAATGGCCTATAAAATTCCTGGCGGGAATATTATATTTTTTCTTCAGCTCTTTCAAAACGTCTAAAAGACTTTGAATTTGTGGCTCGGTAAAAGTTTCTGCGCCATTATTATCCAGTTCGATACCAATAGAACTTGAATTAAGGTCGGTATTACTACCCCACATTCCAACGCCACCATGCCAGGCACGATAAAAGTCATTTAGCATATGGTAAATTTCGCCGTCTTTAGAGATGACGTAATGCGCACTTACCTGAGCTCTAGGTATGGTAAACGTATTCAAAGTTTGTCTTACCGAATCCTGAGCAGTATGGTGAATGATCACGTAATTAGGCTTTCTAAGGTTGAAGTTGGTGGTTCCTACAGCGTATTTACCATAATTCAGGGTATCTGTATCCTTATCTTTTTCAGGGGTAAATTTTTTAAGTTGGTTAGAGTATTCCTTCGCCTGTTTTTTATAAACCTTATTCGTTTTTCTATAAGGATTGGTACTACAGGAAATAAGAATTCCAGTGGCAATTATAAAAAAACCTCTCACTAATTCGTTCATCATTTTCAGCTTAAATTTCACTAAAACTTCCAGCGTACAAAAGCTTCCATAGCTTCGTAATTGGCAAGACCCAACTGGTGGTAGTTTACTGCGGTTTCACGATTGCGTTCTTCGGCTCTAACCCAGAATTCTCTTTCATCATCACCAGGGAAAACAGGTCGGTCCTTCTGGGACTGATGCTGGAAGATAGCGTTTCTTTTACGCTGAACTTCCTGAGGAGATAGGGGAACCGCCATTTCGATCTCGTGAACCTGGAATTCCTCCCAGGCTCCGCGATATAACCATAACCAGCAATCCTTGACCCAGTCTTCTTTCTTTTTCAGGCGTTGTAAAGCTTCAAGAATTATTCTAAAGCATACAATATGAGTACCATGTGGATCGGCGAAATCTCCTGCGGCAAAGACTTGATGAGGTTTGATCTTCTGCAGCAATTCCATGGTGAGTTTTACATCCTTTTCGGTGACCGGGTTTTTAACTTTCTTGCCGGTTTCATAAAAAGGTAGCGCCATGAAATGAACCTGGTCATCTTTTAATCCGGCGTACCTTGCACCTGCTATGGCTTCAGTCTTTCTAATAAATCCTTTCACTTCCTGGATCTCTTCCAGGTCTATATCATTTGGCTCCTTGGTTTGCAGGAACTTCCTCATTTTTTCATAGATGACCTTTAACTTTTCGGTGTCCTCCCCAATACTTTCGTTGAAGTCTATAGCGAATTCTACATATCTAAGAACATCTGTATCCCAAACCGCGGTATTTCCTGAAGTTTGATAGGCAACATGTACGTCGTGCCCCTGGTCTACGAGCCTGATGAAGGTTCCTCCCATAGAGATGACATCATCATCTGGATGCGGACTAAAAATTAGTGATCTTTTATGTGAAGGTTCTTTTCGTTCCGGTCGCTGAGAATCATCGGCATTCGGTTTTCCACCGGGCCAGCCGGTTATACTATGCTGTAACTGGTTGAATACATCTATGTTGATATCATAGGCCGGGCCCTGTTCTGTTGCCAGCTGAGCCATGCCGTTGGCATTATAGTCCTCCTCGGTTAATTTCAGAATTGGTTTATTAACTGTCCTGGATAACCAGATGACCGCTTTTTTGATTAATTGTGGGGTCCAGTTGCAATCTTTTACCAGCCAGGGAGTATCGAACCTGGTAAGCTCTGAGGCTGCATCTTCATCTAAAATAAATTCTACATTATCTGATAATTGCAGGAATGTCGCCGGCACATTAGAAGATATCTCTCCTTCCACTGCTTTTCTAATGATTGGAGCTTTCTTTTTGCTCCAGGCCATAAGAATGATCTCTTTAGCCTTGAAGATAGTACCAATTCCCATGGTTATTGCTTTGGTGGGTACATTCTCTTTCCCTCCAAAATCCCTCGAAGCATCACGACGGGTAAGATCGTCCAGCGTTACGAGCCTGGTACCGGAATTGGGCGCAGAACCCGGTTCGTTAAAACCAATGTGTCCTGTTCTACCAATACCCAGTATCTGCAGATCCAATCCGCCAACCTCGGTGATCTTCTTTTCATATTCTAGGCAATAATTGGCGATCTCTTCTTTTTCAAGCGTTCCGTCTGGGATATGGATATTTTCCCGTGGAATATCGATATGATCAAAGAGTTGCTCATCCATAAACCGCACATAGCTCTGTTTGGCTAAGGGATTCATAGGATAATATTCGTCAAGATTAAAGGTGATTACATTTTTAAAGCTTAGACCTTCTTCTTTATGTAGCCTGGCAAGTTCAGAATAAACCTCGACCGGAGTAGCCCCTGTTGCTAGACCCAAAACCGCGTTTTCTCCTTTTTGCTGTTTGTAGGTAATTATTTCTGCGATTCTTCGGGCAACCTTTTTAGAGGCGATATGCTCATCCTGAAAAACGCTAACCGCTAATTTTTCAAATCGGGTTTCTTCCAATAGGTTTAATCTTGCCATCGTTATATGCTGGTTTTATATTATCATTCTAACTGAGATCTGCTTTCAGCATGGCAACCTGGTTTTTAAATATTTCGTCCATCACCGCGATAGTCCCTCCAAGTAAACAGGAGTTAGGTCCAAGATTAGACAATTCTATGCGTGTCTTCTCTTTTAGTTGCATCATGCAATAGGTATTCGTCGATTGCTGGATTGGGGTGGTAATAAATTGTTTGGCCTTGGCAATTTCGCTCTCAAGTATGATCAATTCTGGATTGAAGATCTGTATGAGGATCGCAATACCTTTCCCCAGGCTTATTCCTATTTCTGAAAGCAGATTAATCGCAAACTGGTCTCCTTTATTAGCGGCCTGTATAATGACGCTGGGCTCCATTTTTTCAAAATCATCTCCTTTAAGTTCATTTAAGATTGAGGTTTGCCCCAGTTTCAAACCTTCCTTCGCTTTTCTTACCAAAGCCAGGCCAGAAGCCTCCATTTCCAGGCAACCTCTTTTCCCGCAGTGGCATAAAAGACCATCTTCTACCATGGGAATATGGCCAAATTCGCCTGCAAAACCAGAGTGTCCCGTATGCATTTTGCCTCCCATGATGATGCCGAGGCCAATCCCCCAATCCATAGAAATTACAAGGACGTTTTCCTTATTCTTGCCAATCCCAAATCTATATTCGGCCAGGCATGCACTTTTAGTATCATTAAGAATAACTACCGGTTTCTTGAATTTTTTCTCGAACTTGTCCTTTAGCGATTCAGGCTCCTGCTCGGTAAGATAATAGGTGAAGTTCTTACCTTCTTTTGTTGAAACGAGTCCGGGCATACTAATCCCCACTCCCAGCATTTTCTTGGGATCGATCCCTGAGTTTTTGATCACCTCCTGTGCTTTTTTGTATAAAAGCTCCACAATATTAGATTTTGGAGAGATCTCGGTAGCGATCTCATCTTCCTCAATTATAGAATGGTTGTTATCTATAATGGCAATCTTGATCTTAAATCGCTTAATATGTATGCTTAAAACAAAGAACGAATGTTCTTTAAGACCATAAAGATCTGGCTTTCTCCCGCCCTCAGACTTTCCCTGTCCGGCTTTAACTACGATGCCACTTTCCATTAGTTGGTTGATGAGGCCCATAGAAGTAGGAAGACTTATGTCAAATTTTGAGCAAATTTCAGCATTAGATGTACTTCCATTCAAAAAGAGATATTTGATGATCTTGATCTTCTGTAGAAACTTTTTTCTTTCGATATTACTAATCTGGGCCAGAGCCTCTTTAGTAATAAGGAAATCCTGTAAATTTTTAGTCATATATTGATTTGAAATTTTTTTAAAACAGCTCAAAATAAGCTAAATATTTAAGTTTCCTAAAGCTGAAATTAAAATTATAAAAAAAATCAATTTTTTGAAATTATTACATAAAAATTTTATTTAAGATATATTAATTAATAAAAAATTATAATTTTATGGTTGATTGATGGGGAATTATAGCGGAAGTGAACCTTCAAATTGACATGAACACCTCAAATGAAAGAATCTACTTACAAAGCAACATCGGTTCATAAACAAAGATATTTTGCGCTCGATGTGCTTAGAGGATTAATCATTGCCCTTATGATCCTGGTGAATACTCCGGGAAGCTGGTCTACAATCTATGCGCCATTTAAACATGCTGCCTGGCATGGCTTTACCATTACAGATCTGGTATTTCCTACTTTCCTATTCGTGATTGGTAATGCTGCCAGCTTTAGCCTTCGTAAATATGAACGGCAATCTCAGCAGGTTTTTCTCAGGAAAGTTTTTAAAAGGAGCGTCCTTATATTTATAATAGGTTTATTGCTTAATGCGTTTCCTTTCGTTTTCAGAGAAGGTGGTGAGTTCTTTTTAAAGGATTTTAGTAAGATCAGAATCATGGGAGTTTTACAACGAATTGCTTTATGCTATTTATTTGGTTCCCTTATTCTGCATTATCTTAAATTGAAGCAGGTCTTGATTTTTAGCTCCATCCTTTTATTATCCTATTGGTTCATCATGTGGTATTTTGGAACGCATCCAGATCCATACAGCCTGGAAAACAATGCCGCATTGAAACTCGATCTCCTTATTTTCTCTCCGGAAAATCTCTATCGCAGCTTTGGGATAGCATTCGACCCTGAAGGTTTATTGAGTACCATCCCTGCAATCGTGAATGTCCTGGCAGGATATGTTGCTGGAAAATTCATTCAGAAATATGGGAATAATGGATCAACAGTTATAAAATTAGCCATCGCGGGATTAATTCTTTTAGGTATTGCTTTATTCTGGGCTCAATATTTTCCGATAAATAAAGCCATCTGGACCAGTACCTTCGTACTTTACAGCACCGGTTGGGATCTTATTATTTTAGGCATTCTAATCCTTATCATTGAAGTTTTCGGTTTTAAGAAATGGACCTACTTTTTTGAAGCCTTCGGTAAAAACCCGTTGTTCGTTTTTATTATGTCTGGGGTCGTGATACAACTTATGTTTATTATTTTCATTGAAGGCCAGCCCATGAAACCCTGGCTCTACGATAATTTTTATTTAAGCTGGTTGAATGACTATAATGCTTCGCTGGTTTTTGCGATCAGCTATATGCTGCTCATGTGGTTAATTGGTTATATCCTGGATAGAAAGAATATTTACATAAAAGTTTAAAAGAGTTAAGTCGAAATGCGATCAAACAAAATCCTTCTGTTATGTGCTGCCGTATTAATTTTTAGTAATTCCCTAAAGGCACAGGAATCAGTAGTTAAAAGCCCCGAATTTCTGAAATACGAGAATAGCAAATGGGTAGATTCTATCATGGCGAAATTATCTCCAGATGAAAGGATCGCGCAGTTATTCATGATCCCGGCTTTTTCTAATAAAGGACCAGATCATAAAAAAGAGATTTTAAAGCACATCAAAGAATATAAAATCGGCGGACTCATTTTCATGCAGGGTGATCCAAAGACCCAGCTGGAGCTTATGAACGATTACCAACAGGCAGCCGAAGTACCACTTATTGGAGCAATAGATGCTGAATGGGGCCTGGGAATGAGACTTGAAAATACTATAAGTTTTCCCTACCAAATGGCCCTTGGAGCGATACAAGGGCAAAAGCTTATCTATGATATGGGAGTGGAGATCGCCAGGCAGTTAAAACGCACCGGTTTGCATATAAATTTTGGCCCTGTGGTAGATGTAAATAATAATCCATTGAACCCGGTGATTAATTACCGGTCCTTTGGAGAGGACAAGCTAAATGTTGCTAAAAAGGGCATCGCTTACATGAAAGGTATGCAGAGCCAGAACCTCCTGGCAACGGCAAAGCACTTTCCCGGTCATGGTGATACAGATACCGATTCACACTATGCTTTACCCCAGATAAACCATCCTTTTGAAAGACTCGAAGACCTGGAAATGTATCCGTTCAAGGAATTGATCAATGCCGGGATAGGCGGGGTTATGGTTGCACATTTGGATATTCCTGCTCTGGATGCTACCGGGGCTCCATCCACCCTTTCCAAACCAGTTATTTCAGGTATTCTCAAAGAAAGACTCGGTTTTAAAGGACTTATCGTAACCGATGCGATGAACATGAAGGGTGTTGCTGAAGGAAATGAACCTGGAGAAGTAGACAAAAAAGCCATCCTGGCCGGGAACGATCTTCTGGAGTTTTCAGAAGATATTCCTAAAGCCATCGCTGAAGTGAGAAATGCCATAAACGAAGGTTTGATAACTCAAGCCGAGATCGATAGTCGTTGCCGAAAGATCCTGGCGGTAAAACAATGGGTGGGGCTGGATAGCTATGAGCCTATACCAGTAAAGAACGTGGTGAAGGAAGTTAATAGTCCTGAAGCGATCTGGCTTAACCGAAAACTGGCCGAGGCTTCTCTTACCCTTTTAAAAAATGAAAATTCCCTATTGCCCTTACAGAAATTGGACACCCTTAAGATAGCTTCGGTTTCTATTGGCGCTTCCAAACCAAGCAAGTTCCAGAAAACATTGAAACTTTATGCCGATGTGCAGAACTTTCAGTTGGTGCGGGAAGCGAAAGCTTCAGATATCGCAGATCTAAAGAAGAAGCTAGAGGGGTATAATCTGGTGATTATTGGATTACATGATTTCAGCATCAGGCCAAGGAACGAGGTCAAGCTTACCAAGGAAGTTGAAAATTTCATTTCTGAATATGCTCAAAGAAATAACACGATAATCAGTCTTTTCAAAAATCCTTATGTCATTAATAAACTTCAGCATATTGAAAAAGCAGCTGCGCTGGTGGTGGCTTACCAGGATTCAGAGATTACCCAGGAACTCAGCGCTCAGTTGATTTTTGGAGGAATTGGAGCTTCCGGGAAATTACCGGTAACTGTAGGCGATAAATTTAAGGCCGGAGATGGGCTGGATTTCAAAGCAGATCTTAGATTTAAATATACCGTACCAGAAGATGCGGGGATGAACTCTAAAAAACTGGGCACCGCTATAGATTCACTTATGCAGCAGGCGATGGATGCAAAGGCGACTCCTGGAGGCGTGGTTCTCGTTGCCAGGGATCAAAAAGTAGTCTTTTATAAAGCTTACGGACTACATAAATACAGCGACACCATTGCAGTTGAAAAAACAGATCTTTATGACCTGGCTTCGGTGAGTAAGATCTCCACCGCTTTACCAGCACTTATGAAATTATATGACGAAGGTGAATTCGATCTTGAAGCAGGTATAGATGATTACCTGCCGTATTTCAGGAATTCGAATAAGGCAGATATTCCCTTCAGGCAGATCCTTGCTCACCAGGCCCGTTTCAAGCCGTGGATCCCTTATTGGAAATCTACCCTGAGAAATAATGGCAGTTTTAAGTGGAATACTTTTAAAAAGGATTCATCGGCCAGATTTCCGGTAAAGGTGAGCGAAGAACTTTGGTTACACAGGAATTATGAACATAAGATCTTTAAAGCTATCAAAAAATCACCCCTGGAAAAAGAAGCAAAATATAAATATTCTGGTTTATTGTTTTATCTATTGCCCGAAGTCGTTGAGCGAATTACCCGGGAGAATTTTGTGGAATATATCAATGAGAACTTTTATGATAAAATAGGTGCAACGACGGTAACTTATAATCCTTCAGAAAAATTTAATTTAGAAAGGATCGTGCCTACAGAGAGTGATTTTAACTTCAGGCATGAAGAGATACATGGAAATGTACATGATGAGGGTGCCATTATGATGGGCGGTGTTTCTGCTAATGCCGGCTTATTTGCCAATGCCAATGATCTCGCCAAATTAATGCAGATGTATTTGAATATGGGCGAATATGGTGGCTATCGTTATATAGATGAATCCACTATCAAGGAATTTACGAAAACCCAGTTCCCGGAGAATGCTAATCATCGAGGCCTGGCTTTCGACAAACCTTATCTTGAATATAAAGGAGAAGGTAGTAACACGGCTAAAGATGCCAGTGCAGATAGTTTTGGTCATACTGGATTTACGGGTACCATGGTCTGGATGGACCCCAAAGAAGAGCTGCTCTATGTTTTTCTTTCCAATAGGGTTCAGCCCACAAGAGAAAATACACGCTTATATAAATTAAATACCAGAACTCAAATTCAGCAGGCTCTTTATGACGCCATAAAATAAGCGGTGATTTTTTCGTTCCTCATTCCTTAAAATGTATGAGGAATTAATGAGAGAATCATTAAAAATCCGCTTAAGTATTCAATAAATTATATATTTGTCGATGTTTTATTGAATGTTACGCTAACCTACTTTATGCTGAAATTTAAGTTCACCCCCCTGATCTTGCTGATATTTTCATGTGCGGTCTATTCCCAGAGCGACCTCAGAGGAAAAATTCAGAATCAAGATAATGATCCCGTAGCCTTTGCTAACGTGATCCTTCTGAACGCATCAGATTCCACTAGCGTTTATAAAGGTTCCATTTCTGAAGATGATGGAACTTTTTTGATTGAAAATATCAAGGACAGTTCTTATTTATTAAAAGTGTCTTTTGTGGGGTATGTAGAATCTCTACAGAAAGTTAAGATTGAAGGAAATACAAGGGTGAATACGATTATTTTGCAGGAATCTTCAGATGCTCTGGATGAGGTCGTGGTAAAAGCCAGGAAGCCAAAGATAAGCAGGGAGATAGACCGCCTGGTATTTGAAGTTGAAAATACCACTTTATCTACAGGGAATTCTTTCGAGATCTTAAAAAGAACTCCCGGGGTGATCCTTAGCCAGGGCCAGTTGCTGGTAAAGAACAGGCCCGCAACCGTCTATATCAATGACCGTAAGGTATATCTAAGTTCGCAGGAATTACAACAATTGCTGGAAGGATTTTCTGCTGAGAATATTAAATCTGTTGAAGTGATCACCAATCCTCCAGCAAGATATGATGCCGAAGGTGGCGCGATTCTTAATATAAAGACTTCCAAGAATATTTCTATAGGTTATAAAGGGAGCGTGAACGCCTCTAATACTATTGCCATTGCTCCAAAATACAGTTTAGGGACCAGTCATTATTATAAAACAGATTGGTTGAATATGTATGTCAATTATAATTATAACGATCGCGACCTGGTAAAAAGAGATGAAGGTTTTATAGAATATTACAGGCCTAACGGTGATGTTGACTCAAGATGGTTAACAGATTTTGAAAGGAATACACTCGTGTATGTTCATTCCCTGAATACCATCCTTGATTTTACACTTAATGAAGCGAGCACGCTTAGTTTGAGCGCCAATATACAGATTACCCCAGATTCTGACAGCGATATCAACGGTCTTACCAATATCTATGACAATGTTAATTCGCTGGATTCATTATTCACTACAGATAGCCGCCTGCATAGCACCACAGATAATATTCTCCTTTCAGCTACTTACAACACCGCTTTGGGAGAGAACGGGTCTTTAGCTGCTGTGGCCAATTATATCAATTATGATAACAGCCAGGATCAGCAGATCATGACAAATTATTTTGAAGAGGATGATACTTTTATAAGGGATAATTCTTTTACTACAGAAGCAAAGCAGAACAGTGAGATTTATACCGGGCAGGTGGATATTACCACCCCGCTGGGATCAACAAGTTTTGAAACCGGGGTAAAATATTCAGGATTAAGAACTGAAAGCGGTCAGGATTATTTTGATACCAATACCGGAAACAGGCAGTTTTCAGCAGAATTATCTGATAATCTTGATTATGAAGAGGATATTTATGCGGCTTACGCAAGTATGTCTAAAGACTGGGAACAATGGTCGATGAAGTTAGGCCTGCGTGGAGAGTATACCGATGTGCAGGGAATTTCTGAAAGTCAGGGACTGGTTAATTCGCAGAATTATTTTGAATTGTTCCCAACTTTCTATCTAAATTATAATGCATCAAACGATCATTCTTTTGGTGTTGAATATAGCCGAAGAATTACCCGGCCGCGTTTCGAGAATTTGAATACCTACAGGTATTTTATAAATGAAAATAATTTTCAGGATGGGAACCCAGATCTTAT
>JBFIMP010000022.1:0-17304 GCA_041611635.1 Christiangramia sp. | reverse complement strand
GTTTCTCATCTTCCTTTAATTTTTGAATCTCGGTACTTGAACTAATCCAGGAAGCAATATTCCCTTCTTCATCCCGAATGGGTGTGGCTTTTGCAAGATGCCAGATGTAATTTTCGTCCTCATCCCTAATCTGAACTTCAATATCCAAATTCGCACCGGTAGACAAACATCTCTCCACTTCTTTTTCTACAAAATCTCTTTTATCTGGATGAACCAGGTCAAGATAAGACTGAGAAAGTAATTCATCAAAACTCTTCCCGGTAAATTCCAGCCAGCTCTGATTATAATATATCGGGGTACCTTCAGCATCGGTAAGGCATATTTTATGTGGCATGAAATTCACCAGTTCGCGAAATTCTCTTTCACTTTTTTTGATCTGCCTGTTCAGTAATGCCTGGTTAGTGACCTCATTTGCAATTACGGAAACCCCTTCTATTTCGCCACTGGAATCTCTCAGGGCCTGGTATATAAAATCAAAATAACCAAGGATCATCTCACCATCTTTCATATGCATAATAGGACTCTCCTGTGCTATAAATGACTCCCCGGTCTCGTAAACATTCCTGAAAATTTCAGGCATACCCTGATCTACAATCTCCGGGAGCACCTTGAAAAGAGGTTGCCCTTCAATATTTGCCCCTTTTCCCCATACTTCTTTTATGGCATCATTCGCGATCTCGATAACCATATCTGGTCCTCGTAAAATAGCGATCAGAGAATTAGAAGAATGGATCATTTCCTTATACCTATGTTCACTTTCCTTCAATTCAATCTCTGTCCTTATGCGATCGGTAATATCCTGCGCGATTACACCTATGCCTATGATTTCATTTTCAGAATTGTATTGAGGCATATAGGAAAAATCGAAATAATACCTAACCATTTCGCCATTCTTGTTATGGTCTATAGGAAGGCTTTTTGCGTGGAAAGGTTCTCCCTGGTAAAAAACCTGATCAAGATATTCTTTAATGCCCTGGTTGCGCAATTCGGGAAGAACCTCCAAAAGGGACTTCCCCTCTACATCATTTCCCTTTCCCCAAACCTCCTTAATAGGTTCGTTAGCAAATTCGATAATGTAGTCTGGCCCTGTAAGAAAAGTAATGAGAGAAGTTGAAGAATATACAAGCCCCTTGAATTGAGATATTTCCTCATTTAATTCTAGGTTGGATCTTTTTAGGGATTCATTTTCTTTTCGGAGCTTTTCCAGCTCATCATCCCTCTCTTCTAACTTTCTTTCTAACTCTGTGACCCTTAAATTGTCCTCTATCATCAATGATTAATTCTGGTGCAAAAAGTTAAAATTACAGTTTTAAGTATGCCTAGAAATAATTTTAAAAAACTATTAACATTGATAGAATATTAGCTTTTGTTTAAAGCATTTCTGAGTATGGTTACCGGGTGCAAAGCCTGCCTTCCAGTACCATCCTTTATTTGATGCCTGCAGCTGGTCCCATTTGCTGAAATAATGACCGATTTCTCACTTTTTCTAACAGCAGGAAACAGTGAATTTTCACCAATCCGCATGCTTATCTCATAATGTTCTTTCTCATAACCAAAAGAACCTGCCATTCCACAGCAACCGGAAGGTATGATGGTAACCTTATAGTTTTTAGGAAGATTCAAAATATCGAAGGTCCTTGATGCATTTGAAAGTGCTTTTTGATGACAATGTGCATGTATTTTTATGGTTGCCTGTTTTTGGGTGAATTGCTCTGCTTTAATATTTCCTTCAGAAATTTCCTGTTTCAGGAATTCTTCAATTATAAAGCTGTTTTCAGCAAGAGCATTTGCGGCGGTTTTATCATCTGCCAGTCTCAAATATTCATCCCTGAAACTCAAAATAGCCGAAGGTTCCACTCCAATCAAGGGTATATCCTTAGTAACCAGATCTTTGAAAATACTAACATTCCTGTTCGCCAGCTCCTTTGCTTTGGTAAGAAATCCTTTCGATATCTGGCTTCTTCCACTTTCAGGGTGGTCTATGATCAAAACCTTATACCGAAGTTTGGCCAAAAGGTTCAGGGCATCTTTACCAACTTCAACATCCAGGTAATTCGTGAATTCATCATTAAAAAGATAGACCGTTTTAACCGGGTTTGTAATATTAAAATTCTCTCTGTTTTTTAAATAATATGCTTTCAGAGTTGTTCTTGCCACCACGGGTAATTCCCGTTCTGGAGCAACCCCTAGGACTTTTTTAGCAATCCCAGAGGTAAATTCATTGGATAAAAAGAATCTGGAAATACCAGGAAATTTAGAGGCTCTTTCATTCTGCTGGGTAATATTGGCAAAAGCCTTATCCCTGAAACTGGGTTTATTATTTTTACGATACTGATGCTGAAACTCAGCTTTTAAAGCGGCCATATCTACATTAGAGGGGCACTCGCTCTTACATCCCTTGCAACTAATGCAAAGGTCAAGAACTTCCTTCAATTCTGGATGATCAAAACGATTTGGCTTATCTGAATTAGTCAGAAATTCCCGAAGTGCATTTGCCCTGGCCCGGGTAGTATCTTTCTCATCTTTGGTAGCCCGGTAACTGGGACACATGGTTCCCCCAGCCTCTACAGATTTACGGCAATCGCCACTTCCATTACATTTCTCTGCAAGACGTAAAACACCATCGGCATCAGAAAAGTCCATGATAGTGTCTATCTCAGGTTCAGTTCTGTCTGGCACATACCTCAGGGACGTATCCATCGCTGGTGCATCAACGATCTTACCCGGATTGAAAATATTTTGAGGATCAAAAATATATTTTATTTCTCTCAGCAATTCATAGACGCGTTTTCCGAACATTAATTCTATGAATTCGGCTCTTACTCTTCCGTCACCGTGTTCTCCACTTAATGAGCCGTTATAACGCTTAACCAGCTCTGCAACATCCTTTGTAATACTTCTGAAGAGTTTTACATCATCAGATTTCTTCAAATTAAGAATGGGTCTTAGATGTATTTCTCCGGCGCCGGCATGAGCGTAATAAACCGCCTGTTGATCATAAGTTTTCATGATCTTGCTGAAATCTGAAATATAATCTGCCAGTACCGGCAAGGCTACGGCGGTATCTTCGATACATGCTACCGCCTTCCTGTCTCCCTTCATATTCCCAAGAAGACCCAGGCCGGCCTTTCTTAGTTCCAGAGCAAGATTTATCTGCTCATTGTATAAAACAGGAAAAGCATAACCCAATCCTGAACTTTCCAAAGTTTCTAATAAAGCATCGACCTGGTTCTGAAGATCTGTTTCTGAATCACTTCTAAGTTCCAGCATGAGGATACCTTGTGGGTCTCCTTGAATAAAAAATCTATTCTCCCTGTACATTAAACTTTCCCTGGTGCAATCCAGTATGACCTTATCCATCATCTCACAGGTGAATAGTGAATGCTGCATTGCCGGTACTACGGCCTGCATACAGGAATCTATGCTATGATAATGCGCCGCAACCATAGCGGTATATTTTGGCGGTAATTCATCCAGCTGTAACGTGATCTCGGTAATAAATGCTAAAGTACCTTCACTACCCGCGATCAATTTTGAAAAGTTGAATTTACTGCTTCCGGAAGTAAAAACTTCTGTAGCTAATAATTCATCGATAGCATAACCCGTATTCCTTCTATGTAATTCTGCAGGAGGGAAATTTTTTAGTATCTCCTCCTGATTTTCTTTTTTGTTTAATTTTTCATTGATAAGCCGGTAGATCTCGCCTTCCAGGTTTTTCTGCTTTAATTTACCCAGGTATTGTTCCTGCGTAAGATCTTTGAATTCAGCTTTAGAACCATCGCTTAGAATGACCTTTAAAGAAATAATCTTATCCCTGGTTGTTCCATACTTTATAGAAGTGGTCCCACTGGAATTGTTCCCTACCATCCCTCCTATCATACATCTATTCGAGGTGGAGGTGTTTGGCCCAAAGAACAGACCATATTTTTCAAGTCTTCTATTTAGATCATCCCTGATCACTCCCGGTTGAACGCTAACCGTTTTATGATTCTTATCGATCTTTATGATATCGGTAAAATGTTTTGATACATCTACCACAATACCATCTCCAGTACATTGCCCGGCGAGGGAGGTTCCAGCAGTTCTTGGAATCAATGAGGTTTTATACTTTTTAGCGAATTTTATAAGTCTTACCAGATCATCATCATCGACTGGAAAACTAACTGCTAAAGGGACTTCACGATAAACCGATGCATCGGTTGCATAAATGCTTTTCCATAGGTCGTCATATTTTAACTTCCCCTGGAGCTCTTTAGATAGTTGATTTAGGGCTGCCTTCATTTCCATACTCAAATTTAGAAGTTTTCTGTTTCTCTGCTTAACAGTTTCTTAATTAATATTAACAATACATTTGCTAGCAGTGGCGTTGTGGTAATGCGAATCAAGGTAAATTTGTTCCATCTAATAAAACAACAATCAAACATGAAAAAATTAGTTCTATTGGCAGCTTTTACATTTGGAGCTGTTTTTTTTAGTCAAACTAACGCACAAAATATTTCTGAAAACGCAATTGGTTTAAGGATTGGTGGCGGTAATAGTTATGGTGCTGAAGTTTCTTACCAAAGAGCTATAGGAGGTGATAACAACCGTCTGGAATTAGATCTGGGCTGGAGAAATGACAGTAACTATGATGCTATCAAATTAGTGGGACTTTACCAATGGGTCTGGAATATTGAAGGAGGATTCAACTGGTATGTTGGTGCTGGTGCCGGTTTAGGTAGTTATGACGATAACCGTCGTAATGATGTAGATTATAACGATGGTCTTTTTGCCTTGATCGCAGGAGATATCGGGATCGAATATAATTTTGATTTCCCGTTATTACTGTCCCTTGATTTCAGGCCAGAAATAGGGTTCTCTGATTACAGAGATCATGATGATTTCTCTCCAGATATCGCTTTAGGAATAAGATATCAGTTTTAGATTTTCTTAAATAGATAGGTTTAAGAAATGCAAAAGTGGAGAATTGGTTCTCCACTTTTTTTATGTTTTTATGAGAGCTTTTTTATAGAGCTCTTCATATCTGGGAACGATATTATTTATATCGAATCTTTCCGCTGCCTCTCGAGACTGCTTCTTAAATTTCATTAAGGTTTCGTGATCACTGAGTATGGAAATCGCACTTTCAGCCATGCCTTTCACATCTCCTACATCATGCAGGTAACCCGAAAAACCACCTGTATTAACCTCTGGCAAACCACCTGTATTAGAGGATATTACGGGGACAGAGTGAACCATTGCTTCAAGTGCAGCCAGTCCAAAGCTTTCAGTTTCAGAAGGCAATAAAAATAAATCTGAAAAGCATAGAATCTTATCGATCTCATTGCTCTGGCCTAGAAATAAAACCCGTTCCCGGATTCCGAGTTCTCTAACCAACTGTTCGGCTGTTTCCCGTTCCGGACCTTCCCCTACCATCATCAAACGAGACTTCATATTTTTCTGAATCTCATAAAATATTTTGACCACATCCTCCACGCGCTTTACTTTTCTAAAGTTGCTAACATGAGTGATGATCTTTTCGTCATCATGAGCCATTAATTCCCGCTGACAATCGGTAAAGATCTGTTGCTTGAATTTTGAAACATCTATAAAGTTGGGAATAACCTCGATCTCTTTTTTAATATCGAAGAATTTCAAAGTATCCTCTTTGAGACTATTTGAAACTGAAGTAACAAAATCGCTATTATTAATACTGAAGGTTACCGCGGGCTTATAAAACGGATGGTTCCCAACCAGGGTGATATCTGTACCATGAAGCGTAGTTACCATGGGAATATTAACCCCTTCTTCTTCCAGCATTTTTTTTGCCATATAACCTGCATAGGCATGTGGAATGGCATAATGTACATGAAGCAGTTCTACGCCATAGTTTTTAACTACATTCACGAGTTTACTACTCAGGGCAAGCTCATACGGCTGGTAATGGAATAGAGGATATTCAGGAACATTTACTTCATGAAACCTGATATTACTGGAAATAGTTTCCAGGCGTACCGGTTGTTTGTAGGTCACAAAATGTATCTCATGACCTCTCCTGGAAAGCGCGAGGCCTAACTCTGTAGCTACTACTCCACTTCCTCCAAAGGTAGGATAACAAACAATGGCAATTTTCATCGATTAATAATCTATAGATTCGTAAATCACTTTTTGTATCTGGGACCTTATGTCTTCCCTTATCAGTTTTCGGTTATTCGAATCGGGATAAGTCCGGTTAGACAAAAATACGTAAACAATCTCTTCTTCGGGGTCTGCCCAGGCAAATGTACCCGTGAATCCACTATGTCCGAAACTCATCATAGATACACAATTACAGGTGGGCCCTGCTTCACCAAGTTGTGGCTTATCAAATCCCACCCCGCGTCTTACATCATCCTCGCAGTAATAGCAGGTGTTGTATTTGTCTATGGTTTCTTTCTTCAGGAACTTCTCATCACCATAAGTCCCCCCATTCATATATGTCTGCATGATCTTGGCCACATCATTAGCCGTACTAAAAAGACCGGCATGGCCTCCAATTCCACCCTGCATCGCAGCTCCCTGGTCGTGCACATAACCTCTCACAACCTGACGTCTCCAGAGCATATCATTTTCTGTAGGAGCAATTTGCAAGGAGTCAAACCTGGTTTGAGGCAGGTATCCTGTATAATTTGCCCCCAAAGGCCTGTAGAGATGTTCCTGGGTAATATTGTGTAATGAAGACTGGTAGTAGGATTCAAGATAATACTTTAAAAGATAATATGGCAGGTCGCTATATTTATACTGAAGTCTTCTTTCCAGGTCACTCTTTTTAATGATATTGATAATGGTATCCCCGGTATCCCTTCTTATATATATATTGTTGGCCACCTTTGTATTGAATTCGTCTGATGGGGTATCACTATAATATTCTGAAGAAAGTTTTTTGGTCTTGGGATCTAAAGTTGAAATATAGAAAGGTATCCAGGCCTGTAAGCGACCGTAATGCATCAACATATCCTGAAGCTTGATATTCTCCTTATTAGAACCCTTCATTTGAGGAAGCAGCTCCCCAAGTTTAGTGTCAAAACTTAAAACCTCTTCTTCATCAAGCTCCATGACCAGTGGCAAAGTTGCCAGAATCTTGGTTAAAGAAGCCAGATCGTAAATAGTTGTATCGGTTACCGGAAATTCCTTTTCATAGGTCTGGTAGCCAAAATTCTTATTGTAAACTACCTTTCCTTTTCTGGCTATAAGAATCTGTGCTCCCGGGGTCATCTTCTTATCTATCGCATAGTTTATGATACTGTCTATCTTTTTTAATTGCGCTGAATTCATTCCTACCGTCTCGGGAGAACCATAAGAAAGCCTATTGATATTACCGGTGTTGAAGCCAGTTCCTACGGGAAATTCATCCTTAATGCTTACCGGTAGTTTCCCCTTTGCATCCACAGCACCAAATAGAACCTGTGCTACCTTTCTTTGAGCAACCGGGCTATTTTGATAACCTACTATAATACCTTCAAGATTCGTGAAACTTTTTATATCGAGCATCGCGTAAGGCCTTGCGAAGAGTGACAACACCGTTTTATTCTTTCTGGCGATCTCATGCAGCCATACCAGTTCTTTATCAGAGAATTTAAAGGATGCCCACGGGCTGGTATCTGGTTTATGAAAACCTACCACCACGTAATTATATGCTTCCAGTTTATCCAGCAGGCCTGAAAGAGTTTCCGCTTTTACCCAATCTACCTGAGTATATTTTTTCATTTGTTCCAGGAACGGGCTGCCATCAGCATTCCCGAAATTCACATAAGCGATTTTCTTTTTATCCAGCTTTTTTACCGGAACCAGGGCTTTATTATTTTTTACCAGGGTTACGGCGTTTTCAAATAAATTCTCTAGCAGAGCCTCGTCCTGAGGAGTATACAGGTCTTCAATTAAGTTTTTGGTCTCTATCGGCTGAAAATCGTTTAACCCGGCCTTATATTTTGCCTTCAATATTTTTTTTACGGAAAGCTCCAGCCTTTCTTCTGAAATTTGCCCTGAATTAACTGCTTCTACAATACTTGCAGAGGCTTTTGTGATATCCTCACTCATTAGAAGTACATCGTTCCCCGCCAGAAATGCATCCAGGTCTACTTCTCCCGGTTTTTTATTACGGGACACCCCTTTCATATCCAGGGCATCTGTAAAAATGAGGCCATTAAAGTTCATGTTTTCCTTCAGAATATCGGTAATGATAGATTCAGATAAGGATGCCGGAGTTCCATTCTCAGATTCCAATTCTGGAACATTTAGATGAGCCACCATGATACTGCTAAGTCCGTTCGGAATTAATTCCTTGTATGGATACAGCTCTACCTTGTCAATTCTTTCCGAAGAAAAGTTTATGGTTGGTAATGTTTTGTGTGAATCTGAATCTGTATCACCGTGACCCGGAAAGTGCTTGGCACTACTTAAAACTCCCTCCCGGTGCATTCCGGTCATAAAAGCAACTGCTTTTTCAGTAACATTGAATTTATCCTCTCCAAACGAGCGATTCCCAATGATTGGATTGTCTGGGTTGGTGTTGATATCCACTACCGGGGCAAAATTGAAATGAACACCCAATCTTCTGGTATGCCTGGAAATAGCAGCTCCCGCTTCTTCTATTAATTTATCATCCTGTATGGCTCCCAGGGTCATGTTCCAGGGCAAAGCATAGGTACTATCTAAACGCATAGCCAGCCCCCATTCTGCATCCATACCAATTAACAAAGGCACTTCAGAATTCTCCTGAAATTCGTTGGTAAGCTGCGCCTGTTTTACCGGTCCGCCTTTAGAAAAAATAAGTCCGCCAATATGGTTTTCCCTTATCTGCTTTCGGATACTATCGGCCTCATTTTCATTCTTAGACCAGATGCTGGCCATGAACAGCTGACCCACTTTTTGTTTCAGGGTCATGGAATCGTAGATACTGTCTACCCAGGCCCTTTGAGCCAGAGGATCTTCTGCCAGTAAAGGATCGTATTTTTGAGAAGAACCCGTAAAAGCAATAAGTAGAAATATAAGTAAAATATAAGACGGCAGGGGCTGCTTCAACTTCATTAATTCATAAATCGTTTATGCCAGCTTTCAGATGCCGGAACTTCCCAGTCTGAAAGATATTCGGCCTTATTATTTACAAGGTTATTAAAGACAATGGTATTAGGGGA
This sequence comes from Christiangramia sp., assembly GCA_041611635.1. GTDB lineage: Bacteria > Bacteroidota > Bacteroidia > Flavobacteriales > Flavobacteriaceae > Christiangramia. The sequence continues at coordinate 8,152 of JBFIMP010000022.1, read as the reverse complement.
TACTGCACGTTGTTTGGCCATTTTTCTAAAATCGGCCAGGCTTTTATAGGCGATAAAATCCCCTTGTTTATAAGAAACATTCATTTTATCAAGAAGGTCCACATTATACTCCTTTTCCAGTTGTTGAATGAACTGTACAGAGGCATCTATAGAACATCCTGAAGCAGCATTTAGTTGCTGGTCCAAGGCTATGGTGATAAAACGATTGTATTTAATTTCGTAAGAAGCTTTGAGATCTGCACCATGAGCGGTCCATTTCTCTATAAAGAGATCCAGTTTTTTAGAGATTTCCTGAATTTCTTCTTCGGTAAAAGACCTGTTGGCCTGATAAATCCATACTCTGGAGCTATCGGCCAGGCTATCAAAAGGTACTAACATAAAGGTTAATATTGATTTTGTACAAATCTAATTTATTTACCTCATAGCTCAAATTTAGTACCGTGATTTAACTTTTAATATTTCCCGTCATCACAGGTTAATCATTATCCAAAAAAAAAAATTCTGCTGAAATGGCTTCAACAGAATTTCTAAATTAAATATTTAATATATTCTTAAAGTCAAATAAACTTCATGGACTTTAATATTTCAAATTTTAAAATTTAAACAGCTAGAGATCTTCAGCATTAGCTATAAGCTCGGCAACGTCCATCACTTCTACGCTATCTTCTTTTTCCTTGTTCTTAACACCATCTGTCATCATAGTATTACAGAAAGGACAACCTGCGGCGATGATTTCTGGCTCTACCTCAAGGGCCTGTTCGGTTCTTTCTATATTCACATCTTTGTTCCCGGGGTCCGGTTCCTTGAACATTTGCCCACCTCCGGCACCGCAACAAAGACCATTCTTTTTGCATTTACGCATCTCTACAAGCTCTACTTCGAGTTTTCTTAGAAGATCTCTGGGAGCCTCGTATTCGTTGTTTGCACGCCCCAAATAACAAGGATCATGAAAAGTGATCTTTTTACCCTTGAATTTACCACCTTCAACCTTAAGCCTGCCTTCGTTGAGAAGGGCTTTAAGGAATTGGGTATGATGCATTACATCATAATCTCCTCCTAAAGCAGGATATTCATTTTTAAGAGTATTAAAACAGTGGGGACAGGCGGTTACTACTTTCTTAATTTCATAGCCGTTTAATACTTCGATATTTGTTGCTGCCTGCATCTGGAAAAGAAACTCATTTCCAGCTCTTTTTGCAGGATCTCCAGTACAGCTTTCTTCGGTTCCCAAAACTGCAAAATCCACTCCAGCCTGGTGTAATAACTTCACGAAGGCTTTAGTGATCTTTTTCGCACGGTCATCAAAACTTCCGGCACAACCAACCCAGAACAAAACCTCGGGCTTTTTACCTTCCGCCATATATTCGGCCATTGTTGGAACCTTAAGTGCATCTGCCATATCGTTGATCTTTATCTTATTCTTTAATTCGTAATTTATTTTTCTTTGGCCCAGTTTAAACGATCCATCTGGTTGTAAGGCCATGGTGCTCCGTTGTTTTCGATATTGGTCATCGCAATGGCCAGTTCGTTTGGAGCGGCGCTTTGTTCCATCACCAGATATCTTCTCATATCCAGAATAATAGAAAGCGGATCTATACCTATAGGGCAGGCTTCTACACAAGCATTACAGGTAGTACATGCCCAAAGCTCTTCTCTTGTGATGTAATCATCCAACAGTTGCTTGCCGTCATCTTCAAATTTGCCGTTCTTATTAATGATCTCACCAATTTCTTCTACCCTATCCCGAGTATCCATCATGATTTTTCTTGGAGAAAGTTTCTTTCCGGTTTGATTTGCAGGACATTCAGAAGTACAACGCCCACATTCTGTACAGGTATAAGAATTTAAAAGCTGTACCTGGTTGAGATCAAAAATATCTGAGGCTCCAAATTTTTCCGGTTCGCCTTCATCCTCTCCTTCAGCAGGAGCAGCAAAAGGATCGGCATTAGGATCCATCATTAATTCAACCTCTTTTTTCACTGCTTCAAGATTATCAAATTCACCCTGAGGAGTCAATTTAGACAGGTATACATTCGGGAAGGCAAGGATAATATGTAAATGTTTTGAATAGTACAGGTAGTTAAGAAAGAAAAGAATTCCCAGGATATGTAACCACCAGGCCGCTCTTTCAATAATTATTAAAGATGTGTTGCTTAAACCATCCAAAAGAGGCAGTAAATACTGGCTCACCGGGAAACTCCCCATAATACCAGCTTCAGAAGCATAATGATCTGCACCATTTAATTGTAATTGGTAGTCGGCAGCATTCATGGTAAGGAAGAGGATCATCAGTACCATTTCAAAATACAGGATGTAATTGGCATCGTTCTTAGGCCAGCCTTTAAGCTCCTTACTTAAAAACCTTTTTATATGCATCGCATTACGCCTTATCCAGAAAAGAATAACTCCTACGAATACTAAAAATGCCAGGATCTCAAAGCTAAAGATCAATACATCATAAAAACCACCCAGGAAAGCGAAAATTCGATGTGTTCCAAAAATACCATCGATCACGATCTCAAGAACTTCAATATTTATAATGATGAAACCTACATATACCACTATATGTAGTAAACCCGCGATAGGTCTTTTCACCATTTTACTCTGTCCCATAGCTACCCTGGCCATTTTTGCGAATCTCTCACCAGGATTATCTGACCGATCTACCTCCTTACCCAGTTTCAGGTTTCGGATTACACGTTTAATGTTTCTGGCAAAAAAGCCTATTCCTGCCACTAAGGCAATTATAAAAAGGATCTGGGCAACAATTTGCATAATGGTTGGTTATTTTAAAGAGTCTTTTGGAGGGTTGTATGGACCTGGATTTTTACCAAATACCGAAAAATGTACGTATCGCTTAGGGTTTAACTTCACATCCTGCAGCAATTCTTCCAGTTGCTGGGTAGCCCTGTCTAAATTGTTATACACTGCGTCGTCGTTTAGAAGTTTGCCTGCGGTACCCTCCTTACTATTTAATTTATTTGAAATGCCTTCAAAATCTGCGATCACTTTTTCCAGGTCATTGGTGATCTTGCTAATATTCATATTAGTAAGAGTATCTGAGAACTTATTGAAGTTCCCAGACATTTCATCTAGATTGGTAAAGGTTCTGTCTAATTTTTCTGAATTCCCCTGAACGATTCCCTGAAGTTCATTCGCCGTTATTTGGAAAGATGAAACAGTCGCATCAAGATTCCTGAAAGTTCCTCTAATATTGTTCCTGGTTGAGTCATCAAGTATCTCAGTAATAGCCGTAAGCATAGAATCTGCACTTACAATGGTATTCTCCAGTTTTTTCTGTAGTGGCGTTAACCTGTCATTCACAAGCTCCATGATCCCTTCTTCCTTATCTCCCTGAAGAGTATCTCCAGATTTGGCTACACCAATTGAGGAATCATACTTGGGCACGATGGCTAAGGACTTCCCACCTATGATACTACCTCCGTAGATCAAAGCTTCACTACTCTTGGAAAATGGAAAATCGTTCTTTACGGTGAAGGTTACCAGAAGGTCTCCAGATTCATTTAAAAAATCTATACCGGTAATAGTTCCAACCTTAAGCCCATTGATGGTTACCTCTGAGGAGGGGGACAAACCTTCAACATCATCATAAACTGCGTAAAAGGTTCGACTGTTGTCCAGTAGATTTTCCCCTTTTAGAAAACTATAACCGAAAATTAAAATAACTATTGCGATAATAGCTAGCAGGGCAGTTTTAACCTCTCTGGAATATTTCAAAAGCATGTATTTTAATGGATACGCACAAATTTAGAAATAAATATATAAAAGCCGTTCTATTTAAGCTTAGATTTTAACGCGTCATTAACCGTTATTTTATCGTCGTTTTTGAACGCAACGATATAACTTGTTGGGTATCCTTTCTTTACCGCTTCCTGGTGTAACTGCTGGATTTTTAAATAATCTGAGGTTTCACCATAGTAATACTTGTATAATTTACCTTCCTTAATTCTTTCTATTTTGGTAAGGCCTTTAAAATTATATGGCTTGGTGTCTATCTTTTTAGATCCTGCGGCAAGTTGTACCCTGAAGGTTACGTCTTCATAGATCTGAGAAGATGAGGTAACCGGTATCTGTTCATGGCTTACAGGGTGGTCCTTGGCTATGCTTTCAAGTAAGTCAAGATTTATGGTTCCACTATATTCTATGATAGCATTAGTGATCGCCCTGGCCATATCATCCTGCCCGCGTTTACTATTAAGATATGGTCCTTCCTGATTATTCGTTAGAAACCCGGTTTCAACCAGCACGCTAGGCATATAGGTTTGATGGAGAACGATTAGCCCCATTTGCTTCACTCCCCTGTTCTTTCTTTTAAGGTCATTAGTAAATTCCTTTTGAACAAGATCTGCCAGAAGGATACTCTGGTCCAGGTATTCCTCCTGCATTATAGTAAGGCCAATAAAGGATTCAGGTGAATTAGGATCATAACCTTCATAAGTCACCTCATAGTTTTCCTCGAGGTAGATCACCGAGTTCTCCTTTTTGGCAACTTCAAAATTCGTTTCATTACGGTTAAGTCCTAAAACAAAAGTTTCTGTACCTGAAGCCTGGGAATTATGAGAATTACAGTGCACTGACACAAAAAGATCGGCATTCGCCTCGTTGGCAATTCGGCCTCGCTCGAACAACTCTACAAAAACATCGGTCTTCCTGGTATAAACAACCTTTATATTATCATATTTCTCCAGGGCCTGCCCAACCTTAAGAATGATGCTTAAAGCAATATCCTTCTCCTTGAATCCATTCCCCATGTTTCCAGGGTCTTTCCCACCATGACCGGCATCAAGCACCACTACGAATTTATCTTTTTCAGGAGTTGTTTCTGCTGAAATTGCCTGAAAAGAAAGACTTAAGATAAAAATTGTGAATACGAAAAGTTTAAGTAAGTTCGTTCTCATAAAAAGCTAACGCTTAAGTAGGTTGAATATTTTAATTACTATTTTTCCTGCACACCCAAAAGTCAGCTGAAAAAATATATGTAATTTTGAATTTGCAAAAAGCAAGCCAATCCGTACAAAAATAGCACTTAAAGCATTGCAAACAAATATCCCCAACACTCTTTTTTGCTTCGTTTTTACGCTGTTCTTTTCAGTTGTTCTTCATGCACAGGAAGTTGAAACCAATTCTATTCCTGTAAGATCTGAAAAGAATTCCATACCACCTGCAGTAGATCCAGAAGAGATCTCCAAGAAGGTTCAGCAGCAGGATACAGTTAAGACAGATAGCCTAAGAAAACCACGATTTTTAACCGACGTGGTTAATTATACCGCTAAAGATTATATGCGTCTTAGTCCAAAAGACAGTAAAATGTACCTGTATAATGAAGCTAAGATCGACTATGGTGACATGACTATCGAGGCTGGGCTCATCATTATAGATAATGAAAGAAATGAGGTCTATGCTTACGGAATCACAGATTCTATTGGTGAATATACTCAAAAGCCGATTTTTACCCAGGCTCAGAGAAAGGTAGAACCAGATTCCATCAGGTTCAATTTTGATTCTCAGCGAGCGTTGGTATATAATTCCAGAACCCAGGAAGCCGAATTCAATGTAAAAGGCATGGTAACCAAAAGGGAGAATGATTCGGTATATTTCATGAAGAATGTGCGATTCACTACTTCTGAAGATGTAGATAACCCTGAATATTATTTCTACGCAAGAAAGATAAAATTTGTACCAGAAAAAAAGATCGTCTCCGGGCTGGTAAACATGTACATTGCAGATGTGCCAACTCCGTTAGGTCTGCCTTTTGGGTACTTTCCTTTAACAGATGAGGAAACTTCCGGCTTTATAATACCTTCCTTTGGTGACAGCCAGTATGGTTATAATCTACAAAACGGAGGATATTATTTCGCCATAAGTGACTACGTGGACCTATTGACTATAGGAAGTTATTTCACCAATGGATCATATACTCTCGAATTCTCTTCAAATTACGCCAATAGATATCGCTACCGAGGTAATGCCAGGATCAGGTATGAGAAGTTATTTAACAGCGAACGTGGGTTCCCCGATTTTAGCGAGCGATCATCCTATAACCTGCAATGGAGCCACAATCAGGATCCTAAAGCTAATCCCAGCTCGAGATTTTCGGCATCTGTAAACCTTGGTAGTAGTGAATATTACGCAGAGTCTATTAACCAGGCGAACCAGGGGAATTACCTGAATAATACCTTAAGTTCATCGGTCTCCTATAGTAAAACCTTCCCGGGAGAACCTCAGGTAAACTTAAGTTTAGCAGCAAGGCACTCTCAAAACACGAGGACCCAGGAGATAAACCTGAGCCTCCCTACCCTTCAGTTAAGTATGTCCAGAATTTTTCCTTTTGCTCCCAAGGGTGGAGCGAAAAAGGGATTTTTTCAGAATATAAACCTGCAATATAACCTTAGGGCAGAGAATCAAATGAACACGGTAGACTCTTTATTCTTTAAGTCTGAAATGTTCAAGGATGCAAGATTGGGAGCGCAACATTCAATTCCCTTATCTACGAACTTCAAGATTTTCAAGTTTCTTAGTGTGAGCACGGGAACCAGTTATGAGGAAACCTGGGTTTCAAAAACCTTTGAAAGGTCTTACGATCCCATCATCGACGATGTGGTGATAGACACCATAAGCGGATTTGATTCTTACAGAACCTATAATTTCAACACAAGTATTGGTACAACTATATACGGTTTAAAGAACTTTGGAAAAAATAAAAAGATCCAGGCTATAAGGCATGTTATGCGACCTTCGGTAAGCTACAACCTTAATCCTGCCTTCGACAGGTTTTATGATACCTATGAGCGTGATAATCCAAATACCGAAGATGTCGTTGAACTGGTGGATTATTCAAGGTTTGACGGAACTTTATACGGCGCCCCTGGCAAGAACTTCTCAAGCTCCATTGGTTTTAATTTAAGCAACACCTTTGAAGCCAAGGTAAGAGACAGGGACAGTACAGCGGTAGAACCTAAAAGGATCACCCTTTTAAATAACTTAAGCATTAGTACCAGCTATAACCTGGCCGGGGACTCCTTGAGATTATCTCCTATTATTGTGCGTGGATCTATTCCAATCGTTAAAAATAAGCTAGACATAAACTTTGGCGGAAACCTGGATATCTACGCCCTTAATAACAATAACAGGAGAATTGACAAACTAAATATCGAAAATGGAGGAAGTCTCTTCAGGCTAACAAATGGAACGGTAAACTTTGGGTATGCATTTTCCAGTAAGGACTTTGATGGTAAAGACGAGGATGACACAGACGATCTGGACAATGAAACCTATAGAAATGGAGGAAGACCAGATGATCTCTTCGGAAAAGGAATGGGACCAGATGGAGAATTATTCGATGACGATCCTTTTGAAGGCAAGGAAAAAGAAAACGAAAACGGCTGGTATAACTACAAGGTGCCATGGGATGTAAGGCTTGCCTATTCCATGAACTACTCTAATAACGCCAGGCAAAGTGATATATCTGCTCACTCTATCATGTTCAACGGGAATGTGGAACTGGCTCCAAAATGGCAGGTGGGAGTGAGTTCTGGATATGATCTTGTAAACAGTGGTGTTACCCCAACCCAACTTAGATTCCAGAGAGATCTTAACAGCTGGATGATGAGTTTTAGCTGGGTTCCTTTCGGAGATAGAAAATCCTGGAACTTTTTAATAAGGATTAAAGCGAACGTGCTAAGTGATATCAAATACGAACAAAGAAGAGCACCAGACAGACGTTTATAGATTTTGGTCAGTTAAAATCTATTTTTGCGGTTGCCCTTGATTGATTCTGAAACATAATTCTTTCATAGACTTCAACTAAAAAATAAATCAGCAAAATGAAAAAAATAATCCAAACCAACAATGCCCCTGCACCTATTGGCCCATACAACCAGGCGATCTTTGCAGGAAATACACTTTATGTTTCCGGGCAAATAGCACTCGATCCAAAAAACGGAGACCTAATTGCAGATGATCTTGAAAAAGAAACCGTGCAGGTACTGGAAAACCTTAAAGCTATCATCGCCGAGGCTGGCCTAAGCCTTGATCATATTGTAAAGACTTCTATATTTATTAGTGACATGAATAACTTCGGAAAGATTAATGAAGTTTATTCACGATATTTTAATTCAGAAAGTGCCCCCGC
>JBFIMP010000021.1:0-17513 GCA_041611635.1 Christiangramia sp. | reverse complement strand
GGCGCTCGAACGTCCCGGGTTATGGAACGGTGGTATGGCCAGGTGGAATACTATTTTCGTTGAGGTGCCCGTAGAAACTTTTAATCCAGTTAAAACTGTCTCAGACCTGTTGAAGGAATCGCACCAGCCTAGGTAGTATGGATAAGAACCTTATTCTTACTGAACTGGATTACAAAGCGGTTAGAAGTTCTGGTCCCGGTGGGCAACATGCCAATAAAACTGCGACCAAGGTAGAGCTTGCTTTTGATATTGCTAATTCTGAAGCTTTATCAGATTATGAAAAGAGACGCATCTCCAAAAAACTTTCTGCAAGGATCAACAAGGACGGTATCCTTAAAATGTCCAGTGAAGATTCCAGAAGTCAGCATACTAATAAGGAAATTGTAACTCAAAATTTTCTTTTCGAGCTAAGGGAAGCTTTGAAAAAACAGAAGCCAAGAAAGAGGACCAAACCAACGAAAGCTTCAAAACTTAAAAGATTGAAAACTAAAAAGAAAAGGTCGGAGACCAAGGCCAATCGAAAAGATCCTTTAAAGTAAAGAACTGGGGAATTTTTACTCAATTATGATGCTCTGTCTACAACTTTTCTGTAGAATTAAATTGGGCGTAAAAATGTATGTTTTTCATTAAAGCTTTGTTTTACAGTATTAACGGGTATATTAATGGATGACATTTTATGTGGTACAATTTTTACAATGTATTAAGTAGGTTAGTATTGGGAATGGGATAAATTATGAACTAACTAATTTATTCTGTTTTATAATTTAGATTTTCGGATTGAAAAGGCTCCACTCGGAGCCTTTTCTAGTTTAAGGGTTTTTGAACACAGGAAAATTAAACTGCGAAATAGGCTAAAAATCCCCGTAAATGTTGAATTTTCATGCAAATTTCCACATAAAATTGTGTGAAATAAGAATTCTGCAAGTGAACTAACCTTGTGATATACAAATATTTAGGTTGATTTATAGAGAATGGCACAATTATTCTATTACATTATTCATAATTAAATTGATGGCAGCCAGTCATTTCACAAAAGCCATAAATTTTAAAAAGGATTGCATTAAGTATTATAACATTAGGAGCTTTGTTTTTTGCGACACAAGATATTTATGCTCAGTAATAGGAAATGGAAGAAGTTGAAACTGTAGAAATGGAAGTATTGAAGGAGTCTTTTGCAAGTGTAGATGTTTCAGAGCTGCCTCAGGCATTTTTAGAAGCTGTAGCTTTAGACTATGCAGGAGCAGAAACTTCAGAAGCGTGGGTGAAAACTAAAGATGAAACAAAAATCTATAAGTTGAAACTTGAGATTAAGGGTGAAACCAAAAAGTTCTATGTAGACCAGGATGGAAAATGGCTGGAAAAAGAAGATAAGGACAGCTAAACAAAAATTGCCGGTATAGGAGAAACCAACTCTGCGGCAACAGATTAATGAAGTAATTATGTAGAAAATATTCTACCCCGGCAGACTTGCAAAAGAGTGGCTTTTTTTCGGATTAATGCCCGATAAAACAACCAGAAAACTAACACTAACAGTCACTTTTTTGCTCGTTTACCTAAGTGTATTTGGGAAATCTGTTAAATGGGAATTAGTTAAAGGCAATTATTTAAGGATAGAATTGCCAGGAAAGAGAGGTTGTAAAACGATCTCTCTTTTTTTATGGTTACTTTTAAAAACTAATGATTTAAAGATTGTTACCTTTGTTAATCTTTTTAAAATTATTGTATGTCTAAAGTTTTGGTCGTCGAGGATGATGTGGCATTTGGAACCATGTTAAAAACCTTTCTGGAAAAAAGGGATTACAAAGTTGACTTGGTTTATTCAGCAGCTGAAGCCTTCAAGAAAATTTCTTCAGATAAATATGACCTGGTACTTACCGATGTAAGATTGCCAGATAATGATGGCCTCGAGATCCTTAAGAATGTTAAAAGTGAAAACCCTTCCACCCAGGTAATTGTAATGACCAGCTATGCCGAAATAAGTATGGCCGTTAACGCGATGAAGGAAGGTGCTTTCGATTATGTTTCCAAACCTTTCAGGCCTGAGTCTATTTTGCAGACCATAGAAAATGCCCTTCATACCAATGAAGTTGCTCCGGTAGCTGAAAAGCCTAAACCGGCTAAAAAGAGTGAAGGACCGTTAACCGAAAATAAAGACCTGGTAAGAGGTGTAAGTGAACCTTCCAGGAGATTAAGTGATTATGTTGAGCTGGTGGCACCTACAAATATGTCGGTACTCATTACCGGGGAAAGTGGTACCGGTAAAGAACAGATCGCGAAAAGCATACATTTACAAAGCAAAAGACACGCGGCACCATTTATCGCTGTAGATTGCGGGGCTATCCCTAAAGAAATAGCTTCCAGCGAATTCTTTGGACACCTAAAAGGATCATTTACCGGTGCCATCAATGATAAGACTGGTCATTTTGCGGCCGCAAACGGAGGAACCCTTTTTCTTGATGAAATCGGAAACCTAACTTACGAACTTCAGGTACAATTATTAAGAGCCTTACAGGAGCGCAGGATCAAACCTGTAGGTAGTAACAATGAAATTGAAGTTGATATCCGGGTGGTGACCGCAACCAACGAAGATCTTTCTGAAGCTGTTAAAGAAGGAGAGTTCAGGGAAGATCTTTATCATAGACTGAACGAATTTTCTATAAAAGTACCGGCTCTAAGGGAAAGAAAAGAAGACCTTATGCTTTTTGCCAACCAGTTCCTGGATGAGGCCAATGCAGATCTTGAAAAAAATATCGTAGGTTTTACAGATGAAGCCATTCATGCGTTCAAGAACTATAACTGGCCTGGTAACCTTCGTGAGCTTAAGAACATGGTCAAAAGGGCTGTACTGCTAACTAAGGATGATCTAATTCCGCTTAAGGTACTTCCTCATGAGATCGCGACTTCCAGCCGTACCAACGAAAATGATTACGGTCTTTTCAAAAATAAAAATGAAGAACAATTAATTCTGGATGCTTTAGAAAAGACAGGGGGGAATAAAAGTAAGGCAGCCAGGATGCTTTCTATAGATCGTAAAACCCTCTATAATAAACTGAAGCAATACGGGATTAAACTGTAATTTTTGTATCCAGGCTGGCCATCAATTCCTTGAACCTTATTTCGAAATTATCAAATTCTGGTTTGCTAACTTCATCCCGGGATTCAAGTTTCATAAGGATCACAATTACCTCATTTGCTTTCATCTGTCTTAGCATGGGTAACATGCGGTGAGCCAGTTTACCCATCTTATCAATGTCCTTTTCATGGTAGGCTTTCTTTAGCTCCTGCATACTTTGCTGCGCTCCCTCCAGAAAAGCCTGGATGATGGTTTGCATGGCATCTTCATCTCTTCCTGAAAATTCATAAATATCGGTAAGGTCGTAATTGTCTGATCTTAGTCTCTCTTCGTCTATAGCTTCTTTGACCTCTTCTTCCCGATAGTTTAAATCAAGTAGCTCCGCAATATTCTCTTTCAGCTCAGCGGGCTTATAAGGTTTTAGTAGTTTATTGTTGAAGCCAACTTCGGTATACACTTCTTTTTCGATATCTGTTCTGCCAGAAAGTGCTATCACAGGCAGGTCTTTGTATTTTTCATTAGAGCGTATGCTTGTGATGAGATCAAATCCATCAAGTACAGGCATCTGGATGTCGGTTAGTATAATATCATAATCACCGGAATATAGCATTTCAAGGCCCTTTTTTCCATTTTCGGCGGTGTCGATCTCGAATCCCATGGATTGGGCTAGTTCCACGGTCAAGGATAGCTGTCCTGGCTCATCATCAATTACCAGGGCTTTCATTCCCGTTGCATCTATTTTTGCTATTTCTGCATCTTCCAGGTCATTTTTCGCTCTTTCTGGCTCCTCCCTGGTTTCTGAAAGTTTTATAACCGGGATCATTATAGTGAATTCACTTCCCTTACCCTGTTCACTTTCCAGTTTAATTTCTCCTTCAAGGAGTTGGGTAAGTCTTTTGGTAATGGCCAGTCCAAGACCAGAGCCTCCAAATCTTTTCTCTATACTGCTATTTTCCTGTGAGAATTCTTCAAAGATGTTTTCCTGCATTTCCTTGGAGATGCCAATTCCGGAATCCTTGACCCTGATCTCCAGCATATGACTTTCACCGGAAACCTTCTTTAATTCAGCTGCGATGACGATTTTACCTTTTTCTGTAAATTTCCAGGCGTTGGAGATAAGATTGGCCAGGATCTGTTTTATTCTGAAGGGGTCACTTTGTATCTGCACATTCGTGCCTTCAGAAATTTCTATAATAATCTCTACCTCCTTTTTCTTTTCAGCCGGGATAATATTGTTCACGGTGTCATGAATAAGTTTTTTGGGATTGAAGGAGAGGTTCTCTATCAACATTTTCCCAGCTTCCAGTTTAGAAAGATCTAGCAGGTCGTTCACCAGTCTAAGAATGAATTCTGAAGATTTTTTTATCTGGGTGAGATAATGCTTTTGCTTTTCGCTGAGGTCTGTTTTCTGAATAAGATCTGTATATCCCATTACCGTGGTTAACGGACTACGCAGGTCATGGGTAATGGCTGCCATAAATTGTTCGCGGCTAGCCAGAAGGGATTCGGCAAAGTCTTTGGCCTCTTCCAGTTCTGCCCGGTATCGCTGGCTTCGGGTAATATCACCTATAATATTGATGACAAAATACAGGATGGTTAGGAGAATTATGCAACTTCCAATAATGATGATATTGGAGGTTTTGTTAAGCATGTTCTGGAATGTTTCCGCCCTTTGTACCGTATTTTCACGTTCTTTTTGTTCCAGACCAGCCAGCAAACTTTGCAGTTGCTGGTTTAAGATCATGTCATTGTTTAGCAATTCATTTTCTTTCTGGTTAACCTCGTTCCTGAACTGCCGGTTGGCCATTTCGAGTTCATATAGAACCTTTTTTACCGAACTTACCAGGGAATCCAGTCTTTGATTGGTCAATTCCTGAGCATTGTCTTTCTTGGCATATTCCAGTAACCTGATTAATACCCTGCGCTGGTGAGGTTCAAGGTTAGCAAATCGCCTTTCATAATCATCGTCAGCAAAAGATTCATCTACTTTTTTCAATTCGGCTAAAACCCTGGAATAGTAATTTGTATTCCGGTCTGAATCCCTTAAAACAACCAGTTCTTTTAAGTTTTGCGTCTTTTGATCCAAAAGTTTCGAAATAGAATCTACTTCATTTTCAAGGTCTATTTGCTCATAAGTTTCTTCCAGTTCCTGCAATTTCAATTCGATACTACCTATCTGGGAATTATACAGGTCCAGGTCATCCTGGTTTCCCGTTTGTATAAGACGTCTACTGGTATTCTCAGATTCATTAAGATCTGTAGTGATCTCGCTTACCAGGATTAGCTGGCGATTATTCTCGGTGTTGGATTGAGCTATTTCAGAATAGGAGATCACCTGGTTATAAACATACCAGACTGCAAGAGCCGCCAGGATGGCCACGATGACATATCCGGTAACTACTTTAACAGTGATGGAACGTTTAGAGCTAAACATTACTTTGGTTTTATCTAAAATTAAGCCAATTCTCTCAAATCTCCTCAAAAGTATTGTATTTCTAAAAAAGCGTATTACTTTTGCGGCACAATCTCAAAGGGGTGCCATTTAAATATGGCTGAGATCATACCCAACGAACCTGGGCAGGTAATGCTGCCAAGGGAATTGTGCGAAAGCACAGTGTATGTACTCCTGTTATTGCCATAAGGCAGTTTCAGGATTTTTTATTTTTAAACCAAATCAAAAGAATAATCGCCCCTTTTATTCGTAAAATCATTACGAATGAAAAATGTATTATTTTTTGCAGGCCTGCTTTTCTTCACAATGCAGATGCATGCACAGAAATTCACTGTTTCAGGAACTATTACAGAAAATGGAGTTCCGCTTAAAGAAGCTACGGTCTACGTCAAAAGCACCGGTATAGGTACAGTGGCCGATGAAAGCGGCTATTATAGTTTGAGCCTTGAAGAAGGAAATTATACCCTAATATTTGCTTTCGGTAATCAGAAATCTAAAAAACTTTTTTTAGATGCAGATACCCAGTTGAATGTTGATCTGGCTGGGGCTGAAGAAACTCTGGATGAGGTATTCCTGTCATCGGTAAGGGTCACCGATAAGTCGCCGATCACTTACAGCAACTTAAGCAATGAGGAGATCGAAGACCGGAATCTTGGCCAGGATATTCCCGTCCTTATGAACTATATGCCGAACGTGGTGACCACCACAGATGCCGGGAATGGAATTGGGTATACTGGAATCCGGGTTCGAGGAAGTGACGCGACCAGGGTGAATGTAACCATTAACGGGATACCTTATAACGATTCTGAAAGTCAGGGCACTTTCTGGGTAAATCTGGGGGATTTTGCCTCATCTGTGGAAAATTTGCAACTACAACGTGGAGTGGGAACTTCTACGAACGGGGCAGGTGCTTTTGGGGCAAGTCTAAATATTCTTACAGATTCCTATAAAGAGGAGGCGCAGGCCGAGGTTTCTAATAGCATTGGTTCTTTTAATACTTTTAAGCACACGGTGAAATTCAGCACAGGGCTTATCAATGATCACTTCTCGTTTAGTGGAAGGGCGTCAAAAATACGCAGCGACGGTTATATAGACCGGGCTTCTACAGATCTTAAATCTTATTTTCTGCAAGGAGCTTATGTAGACGACAATACGCTTATCAAGGCCATAACTTTTGGTGGAAGCGAGAGGACTTACCAGGCATGGTATGGCATTGATAGAGAGACCCTGGAAAACGACCGCACCTTCAATCCCGCTGGTCTTTATACCGATGAAGATGGAAATACCAGGTTTTATGAAGATCAAACCGATAATTATACCCAGGACCATTACCAGTTATTATGGAACCAGGATTTTAATAGCAACTGGTCTTCTAATATAGCTTTGCATTACACCTACGGAAGAGGTTTTTATGAGGAATATGAAGAAGATGCAGAGCTTTCAGAATTTGGTTTATCTCCTTTTATTGCCAATGGGGATGAGGTAAACACTTCAGATCTTGTAGGGACCAAATGGCTGGATAATCATTTCTACGGAACGGTTTTCAGTCTTAATTATGAGAATGCTAACTGGGATGTAACTCTTGGTGGTGGCTGGAATAAATATGAAGGAGATCATTTTGGGGAGGTTATTTATACCAGGTTTGCCAGGAATAATGATCCTTATGAACCATATTATTTCAATAAGGCAGATAAGACCGATTTTAATATCTATGCTAAAGCGAATTTCAGAATTACCGAAAAACTTTCCGGGTATGCAGATCTTCAACTTAGAACAGTGAATTATGAAACAGATGGTTTACTGGACGATCAATCCAGGTTCCTGAATAATGATAATTTCAGCTTTTTTAACCCAAAGGCAGGATTAACCTATCAATTAGCGCCGTCAGACCAGTTCTATCTTTCTTATGCCCGCGCGCACAGAGAGCCGAGCAGAAATGACTATGAGAATGGTGATCCTGAGCCTGAAGAGCTCAACGATTTTGAACTTGGTTGGAGACATGCATCTCCAAAATTCCAGATGAATGCTAACCTTTATTTCATGGATTATCAGAATCAACTGGTTTTAACCGGGGGGATAGACGATGTTGGAGCCTTTGTTCGCCAGAATAGCGGAAACAGCTATAGGTTGGGTCTTGAGTTAGATGCAACAGTTAGGCTCCTGGAAACCTTAAGTATTCAGTCTAATATTTCGGTTAGCCGGAATAAAAATGTTGATTTTGTTTCAACTTTCAATGGGGAACTTGTTGAGTATGGAGACACAGATATTTCTTTCTCTCCTGCAGTGGTTGCTGGTGGATTTATAAACTATGAACCAGTTAAGGGGCTTGAGTTGAAATTGCTCTCAAAATATGTTAGTGAACAGTTCATGAGCAACGTAGAAGCCGAAAATTCCAGGCTGGAAAGTTATTTTGTAAGCGATCTGAATGTCCAGTACAGTTGGGAAAAGCCATGGTTTTTCAGAGAGATTGTTATAACTGGATTAGTGAATAATATCTTCAATGAGAAATATGTTTCCAATGGATATTATTATACCTATAACGTACCAAACGGGGATCTGCCTTCTGGCGTTCAAACCTTTGACGGAGCAGGGTATTACCCGCAAGCTACTACTAACTTTTTACTGGGACTTACGCTTAGGTTCTAAAAGGGAATCGTGATTTTAGCCGCCTCCTTTCCTTGTTGGGGTAATTACTGGGAAGGAGGCATTTTTAATTAAAGACTTCGAGCACGTTACCAGATCGCTGTACACGATATGGTTTCATGGTATACTGTCCTTCTCCTTCTGAGAGTTCACCAGTGATCACGTTATATTTATTATCATCACAACCACAGCTGGCGATAACCCCATTAACGGTCATGCCAGAACAATTATTTGGTGGATGGTTAGGATCACTTAGTTCAAAGGCGACATATTGTGAGTTGTTAATATTGTAGATCACCACACCTCTAACCCCATGATTATAGGTCGCGTAGGAATTCCCCGGGAACTGCAGATCGTTATATTCTGGAAAACTTAAGTTAAGCTGGAACCGGAAGTTCACATCTGGCAAATTAGGATTATTCCTAAAATTATCATCAGAACTCGAGCAAGCCAGGACAAGCAGGAATATAGGGAGAAAGAAGAGTGTTTTTTTCATAAATATTTGAGTTGCAACGAAAATAATATAATTGTATCGAAAGATTAAATTTCTTACATTTGTTTAAAGAAATCCCGCTAAAAATGGGATTTTTTCTGTTAATGATACAATAGTTTGAACCCGGAACGCTAAAATCTTTTAGATCCGGGCAATTCCACGTCCAGGGATTTGTTTTATTACTAAAATCATTATAAGGTATGTTTTGCGGTTTCAGGAGTGATTCCTGTCCCGTGATTAATTAAACGATAAAGTTATGAGCAAAGTATCTTATTATACCCCAGAGGGTTTAAAAAAGCTTAGAGATGAGCTTAATCAACTCAAAGACGTAGAAAGACCAAAAGCTTCTCAGGCAATTGCAGAAGCTAGAGATAAAGGGGATCTAAGTGAGAATGCTGAATATGATGCAGCGAAGGAAGCTCAGGGGCTGTTGGAAATGAAGATCTCAAAATTAGAGGAAGTAGTTGCTAACGCAAGAGTTATAGATGAGTCTCAGCTGGATACCTCTAAAGTACTGGTGCATTCTCATGTAAAGATCAAGAATAAAACCAACGGGGCCGAAATGAATTATAAACTGGTGGCCCAGAGTGAAGCCGATCTCAAATCGGGAAAGATATCTGTAGATTCTCCAATTGGTAAAGGTCTGCTAGGTAAGAAAGTTGGGGATACCGCAGAAATCCAAGTTCCAAACGGAACCGTTAAGTTTGAGGTTATCGAGATCTGGAGAGAATAAAGCTTTTTATTTCAGTTAAAATTTAATCCTTTTCTTTCATCTGTAATTTCGGATATAAGGAAAGGATTCTTTATTTTTAATAAAAACCAACTTAATCATGTCAACACTATTTACCAAGATCGTAAAAGGAGAAGTGCCGGCCTATAAAGTAGCTGAAAACAGTCAGTTTCTCGCATTTCTTGATATCAGGCCAAATGCGAAAGGTCACGTGCTGTGTATCCCAAAGAAAGAGATCGATAAGATCTGGGACCTGGAAGAGGAAATGTATCAGGAGTTGATGCGATTTACCAGAAGGGTTTCTGTAGCACTGGAAAAAACCGTTCCCTGTAAAAGGATTGGGATGGCTGTTGTAGGTCTGGAAGTGCCGCATACCCATGTTCACCTTATTCCTTTAAACAGCATGAAGGATATGGATTTCTCTAATAATATAGAAATGAGCGATCAGGAATTTAAGGATCTGGCTGCCAAGATCGAGTCTAATATTGAATTGTGACAGATTTTTCAGATTACAGGTTGAGTCTTGAATTGCGCATAGACTGGGGCGATCTGGACATGTACGAGCATGTGAACAACGTTTCCTATATGAAATATCTGCAAAGCGGAAGGGTAAATTTCTGGGAAGCTTCCGGAATCCATGAGTATTATCGAAACTCCAGCCAGGGGACGATGCTGGTCTCTACAAAATGTGATTTCAGGAAATCACTTCATTACCCCGGAAAAGCAATCATTAGAACCAAACTCGATTTTATAGGGAATAAAAGTTTTGGATTGAAACATGTCATCCTGGATGAAAAAGGAGTATTATGTGCAGAAGGCAAAGATGTGGTGGTTTGTTTCGATTTTCAAAAAAAGGAGACCATTCCGGTTCCCGAATGGATGCGGGAAAAGATTTCTGAATTTTAAACCTTTTTCAGGCTTATCTGGAAAGTGGTTCCTTTATTTAATTCACTTTGCGCTACCTTAATCCTTCCCCGGTGGTATTCCTCGATGATCCGTTTGGCTAAAGAAAGTCCGAGACCCCAACCGCGTTTTTTAGTGGTTTGCCCTGGTTCAAAGATCAGCCTGAATTTATTCTTATCTATTCCCTTTCCGGTATCGGTAATATATATGTGGGCCTGTCTCAGGTCCTGTTTGATTTCGATTAGCAGTTCACCCTTACCGCGCATCGCATCTATCGCATTTTTCACCAGGTTTTCTATGGTCCAGCTGTAAAGCTGTTCGTTAAGCATCACATTTATGGGCTGCCGGGGAGCCTTAATGCTAAATTCGATAAGATTAGAGCTTCTGGCTTTTAAGTACTCATAGCTTTCTTTGGTTGCAGCCACAATATCGGTCTTCTGTAAATTTGGGGAAGATCCTATTTTAGAAAATCGTTCGGTAATGGTTCTTAAGCGATCGATATCCTTCTCCATTTCTACAACATAAGATGGGTTTACATCCTCGGTCTTTAATATTTCTGTCCAGCCAATTAAAGAGCTCAGGGGAGTTCCAATTTGATGAGCTGTTTCCTTAGCCATTCCCGCCCATAATTTGTTCTGCTCGCTGCTTTTGGTGGTGGTATAAAAAAAGTAGACCACACCAATAAACAGGAAGCCTATAAGGGTAAGGCCTATAGGATAATATTTAAGTTTATTAAGGGCAGGGGAGTTTCCATAATATAAATACTGTATCTGGTTATCCCCCAGGTCTACAGCTATAGGATCATTTTCTTCTTTCAGGTCGTCGAGATAATCCATAATACGCTCAGGATCTTCCTGAATGGTTGGATCCAGGTTGGTTGTATAGACGATTTCTCCATTTTCATCTGTATGAATTATGGGGATGGTCGTATTGTTATTTAAGATCTCAAGAATAAGAGAAAGATCGGCATCTTCAGGGGCATTGCTTAGCTCTTCCTGAGCCTGGGCCCAGATATTCATTTTTGCCCGTTCGTCCTCTTTTAGTCGCTGGAAGAAAATACTCGTATTCCAGAGCACCAGTATGATGACCACCAGGCAGGAAATAATGATAAACCAGCGATTAAAGCTGCGTTCGTCGGGTAAATTCATGTATGTTTCCGGCTTTTAATCAAAAATAAATATAAGCGTTTTAAAACTATTTATATTGTAATGCATTGCTTTTCATTCCCTGTTCGATTCTTTATCTTTGGCAAAAATTAATCTATGTTCAGTTTAGAACCCAAGGACTTAAGTGTCGGGAAATTACATCAGTATCTGCTTGGTGCGGTAGGTCCAAGGCCTATTGCTTTTGCAAGTACTATAGATGCGGAAGGAAATCCCAATCTTTCACCTTTTAGTTTTTTCAATGTTTTTGGTGCAAACCCGCCGGTTTTGATCTTTTCTCCTGCAAGAAGAGGAAGGGATAATACCACCAAACATACTTTTGAAAATGCCAAAAAGGTAGATGAGGTAGTGATCAACATCGTGAACTATGATATAGTTCAGCAAATGTCACTTTCCAGCACCGAGTATGCTGAAGGGGTCAATGAATTTGAAAAGGCTGGTCTTACCATGCTGAAATCTGATCTTATAAAGCCTTTCCGCGTTGCTGAATCTCCGGTTCAGTTTGAGTGTAAGGTTCAGGATATCATCGAAACCGGGACCGAGGGTGGTGCAGGAAACCTGGTGATTTGTCACGTGGTAAAAATGCATATCAAGGAAGATATTCTTGACGAGAACGGATATATAGATCAATATAAAATAGACCAGGTTGCCCGTATGGGAGGTAACTGGTATACACGTGCCAGAACGGGAATGTTCGAAGTGCCTAAACCTCTTTCAACTTTAGGAATCGGGGTGGATGCTATGCCTGAAGAAGTGAGGACCAGCAAAGTGCTTACGGGAAATGACCTTGGAATATTAGGTAATGTGGAGTCACTGCCAGAGAATGGTGAGATCGAAGCATTCCTGAAGGAGAATACAGAAGATGCCGAACTTGTAAAAAGCGGTGATACAGAAAAAATTCATGAACAGGCGAAGGCATATCTTGAAAATGGAAAGCCGGAAGATGCCTGGAAAATATTACTAGCAAAATAAAGGAAACAATGGAAGTACAGGGAAAAATTAAGCTTATTGGCGAAACCAAGACATTCGGTAACAACGGGTTTCAGAAGAGAGAAATGGTTGTGACTACAGAGGAGCAGTATCCTCAGCATATTATGATCGAATTTGTACAGGATAAATGCAGTTTACTGGATGCTTTCCAGGTAGGACAGCCAGTAAAGGTTGGTATCAATCTTAGAGGTCGCGAATGGGTGAGCCCACAGGGTGAAACAAAATATTTCAATTCTATCCAGGGATGGAGAATCGAGAATCTTGCTGCACAACAACCTTCTGGTGGTTCTAATGTACCGCCGCCAGACCAGTTCGAGCCGGCAAATGACCTGAATGAAGATGATTATGACGATCTTCCTTT
This sequence comes from Christiangramia sp., assembly GCA_041611635.1. Lineage (GTDB taxonomy): Bacteria > Bacteroidota > Bacteroidia > Flavobacteriales > Flavobacteriaceae > Christiangramia. The sequence continues at coordinate 4,705 of JBFIMP010000021.1, read as the reverse complement.
CTAGATTTTGTCATGCAGAACTAGTTTCAGCATCTTTCGAGACCCTGAAACTAGTTCAGGTAACCTAAATTAGGTTACGAATATTCGTATAAAAAACTAAAGTCCGGTTAGAATTTTCACCGGACTTTTTTATTTTCAGAATGTAAAACCAAACCGATTTGTATTTTATTCAGCCATATGAAAAGCTTCCTCCCGTATCTTTTGCCGATGCAGACGGATTGCTTGCGGTTGGCCGGGATCTAAGTCCCGAGCGTCTTAAAGAAGCTTATTACAATGGCATATTTCCATGGTATAACGAAGGGCAACCAGTTCTATGGTGGTCACCAGATCCAAGGATGGTTCTGTTCCCTGAAAATTTGAAGATCGCCAGAAGCATGAGGCCTCTCTTAAATCAGAATAAGTTCCAGGTGACTTTTAACCAGGAATTTGAAAAGGTGATGGAGAACTGCGGAAATGTGGATAGGAAGGGCCAGGATGGTACCTGGATCACCCAGGAGATTAAAGAGAACTACCTTAAGTTACACCATGAGGGAATTGCGTTTTCCACCGAGGTATGGGATAAAACGGAATTGGTTGGAGGCTTATATGGGATCTATTTAAGGGATAAGAAAATATTCTGCGGGGAAAGCATGTTTGCCAAAGCCAGCAATGCTTCTAAATTCGGTTTTATAAAACTGGTTGAAAAGTTAAAAGAGGAGGCTGTGAAATTGATCGATTGCCAGGTCTATACGAGCCACCTTGAGAGTATGGGAGCTGGAGAGATCCCAAGAGAAGAATTTCTGGAATATCTCAAATAGATACTTTAGCTCCAAGTTTCTTTACTTCCTCATATCTAAAACAATCTATCTGGTGATCGTTCACCATGCCGGTAGCCTGCATGTGGGCATAGATGACGGTAGAACCCACGAATTTGAAGCCTCTTTTCTTAAGATCCTTACTTAACTTATCACTGATTTCTGTTGTGGCAGGAGCCATTTTATGATCCTCGATTTCATTTTGAATAGGCTCACCATCAACGAATTGCCAGATATATTTACTAAAACTACCAAATTCGTCCTGGATCTTCATGAATTCACGGGCATTTGTAACCGTTGCCCTAATTTTCATTTGGTTTCTTATAATACCTGCATTCTGCATTAATTCAGTAATCTTGGTGTCTTTATATTGTGCAATCTTGCGATAATTGAAATTATCAAAAGCTTCTTTGAAGTTATTCCTTTTTCTAAGCACAGTAATCCAGCTAAGTCCTGCCTGGAATGTTTCTAGAGTTAGAAATTCAAATAAGGTCTCATCGTCAAGAACTGGGACTCCCCATTCATGGTCGTGATAGGCCTCATACAAAGAGTCGCCCTCGCACCATCCGCAACGTTTGATTTCAGCCATAATTTTTAAGATCTAAAATAATAGGTGATCGTTCCAGGTTGCGAATTCCGGCCCGCCAGTTTACTAAACCTGGCGCCAGCTGAATATTCCAGGGCTCGATCTGTTAAACACTCATTGGTTGAGGTTGAACTTGCTTTATTTACCGAAGAATCTATCACATAGCCATTGGCATCCACGCTTATATTGATCACAATTTTACCTTCAGTATCGCAGGTGTATACCGGATTCGGAATTTTTACTGCTCGTCTTCCTTTTAAAGAAAAGGAAATGGAACTGTAATCGTATACCGCAGATTTCTTTGAAGTTTTATTTTCAGAATCATCACCATCTGACCGGTCTTTTTTTTCTTCAGAGTTCTTTTTATTCACAGAATAGTTGCCTTCAGCCCCATCGGTATCTTTATTTTTGGCATCTTCCTGGTTCGCGCTGTTTTTTTCGAAGATTTTGTCCAGTTGATTTTTAAAATCTGCTTCGCGGGTTTCCTTGTCCTGATTATAGGCCTGGTGAGTTTGTACGTCCCTGGAATTTCTTTTTTGAGTTTCTTTTGGCTCTTCAGGTTCGACCTTCTTTTTCTCTTCTACTTTAAATTGCTCAAGATCTACCAGCATCTCTGCTGTATCTTTATTTCCGGTGGCAAGTTTAAAATTGTACAATGCCAGCATAAGAACAGCAAAAGAAAGTGTAGTTAGGATAAGCGCTTTATGCTTATCGAAAAAATTCTCGAAAAAACTCATATGTAATTAACAGTCAGTCGACTTAATTATTCTCTCGTGAAGGTAGCAATTTTTCGAAAGATTCGACATCCATGGCTTTTTCTACGGAATATTCCCCAATTCCGGTACGTCTTAATTCTGAAAGATGCGCTCCACTTTTCAAAGCCTGCCCATATTCATGAGCCAGACTTCTAATGTAGGTTCCCTTGCTGCACACCACTCTGAAATGAACTTTTGGAAATTCTTTTGCATCGATGTCGAATTCAGAAATTTCGACCTTCCTGGATTTTACTTCAACTTCCCTGCCCTCTCTGGCATATTCGTAAAGTCTTTTTCCGTCTTTCTTCAGAGCTGAGAAAACTGGCGGGGTCTGGTCAATTTCACCAAGAAACTTTTTTGTGGTTTCCTCAAGTAATTCTTCAGTTATATGATCTGTAGAGAATGTTTCGTCAATTTCTGTCTCCAGGTCAAAGGATGGGGTAGTACTGCCTATGGTAAAAGTACCCGTATATTCCTTAATCTGGCCCTGGAGGTCTGGGATGGTCTTGGTGAATTTCCCGGTGCAAATGATTAGAAGTCCTGTTGCCAGGGGATCTAAAGTTCCCGCATGACCAACCTTGATCTTTTTGATCTTGCAGCTTTTTCTAATTAGCCACCGCACTTTGTTCACTAACTGAAAAGATGTCCAGTTCAGCGGTTTATCAAAGAGAAGTACCTGGCCTGTTTTGAATTCTTCGGGAGTAAATTCGTTATTGCGCATATGCAAAAGTAATAGCCGCAAGTCCCACTACAAAACAATAAACAGCAAACCATGAAAGTTTACTTTTCTTAACCAGCGCGATCATCCATGTGCAGGCAGCCAGACCGGCAATAAATGCCGCGACAAAACCTACTGCCAGAATAGAAAAGTCTGCCGTGCTTTCCATAAGTTCTCCGCTTAAAAGATCTTTGGCGATCTTTCCGAAGATCAAGGGCACGACCATTAAGAAAGAGAATCTCGCAGCTTTGGTCTTATCGTTTCCTAATAAAACTGAAGTTGATATGGTGGCTCCACTTCTGGAAATCCCGGGAAGCATAGCAATCGCCTGAGAAATCCCGATGACGAACGCGTTACTGTAACTTACCTTTTTTCCGGTATTTTTGGCTTTATCGGCCAGCCAGAGAAGTAAGGCAGTAATTAGAAGCATGAAGCCAACGAAAAGGATGTTTCCCCCAAATAATGCTTCGAGTTGTTCTTCAAAAAGCAATCCTACAAGGACTGCGGGGATCATTGAAACTATGATTTTTAATGAGAACTGGGTTTCCTCATTCCATTTAAAACTTAGTAAGCCTCCAATGATCTCAAAAACATCTTTTCTGAAAACGACCAGCGTACTCAAGGCAGTGGCAAAATGCAGTACTACGGTGAATAATAATGATTCTTCCGGTACGCTGGTATCTCCTAAAATAGCTTTTCCTAATTCTAAGTGACCACTGGAAGAAACTGGTAAAAATTCGGTAAGTCCCTGGATGATACCAAGGATTACGGCGTCTAATACGTCCAAACTTATTATTTTTTATGGGGATTCAACAAAATGGCATATACCTCTATCGCAAAGCCAATTAGCACCAAAGCGGGTGCAAGTCGAATTCTTTGAAAATTATAGATAGCGTCATTAAATTCATTTGGATCTTCGCTACCACCTCCAGACATCAAAGTGAAGCCCAGTACGATCACTCCAATCCCAATAAACATGAAGGTGTAGTTCTTCTTGCCGAAAACAAACCCGGTATTGAAGCTTCCTCCTTTATGTATTTCTTTGTCCTTTTTCATCTTCTAATAATAAAGTTCGTCTGTTTTCAGATTTAGAAAACGCGAGGTGGCAAAATACGTACTTATCCATGTAATTACAATTCCCATCAGGAAAATCCCGGAGAATAGAATGACCAGCATTTTTATATCACCTAACAGATTGAGCTCAGTGAAGCTGTTGTTTAGATAATATAGTACTGCCGCCATCCCTATGAGTGCCAGAATAGCTCCTATTAGTCCAAGTTTTACGCTCTGCCAGATAAAAGGCCTTCTAATAAAGCCTTTGGTTGCGCCAACCATCTGCATGGTTTTAATGATAAATCTCTTTGAATATACAGCCAGCCTGATGCTGCTATTGATAAGTAGAACTGCGATAAATGTAAATACAGCGCTCGCGATCAAAACCCAGAAACTTATTTTTTTAACGTTGTCGTTAAGCAATGCAATAAGAGGTTTGTCATAAACGACCTCGTCTACAAAATTTTTGGAAGTAAGATCATCAGCAATTTTGTCTACCTGCTCTGAGGAGACAAAATCTGCATTCATATACACGTCGATGGAATTCTGAAGTGGGTTATAGCCAAGGAACTCCATAAAATCTTCACCAATTTCCTCACTATGCGCCTTTGCAGCTTCCTCCTTGGAAACAAAAGTGGTGGACTTGGTATAGTCTGCCATAGCAAGGCTTTTCTTCAACTGCTCGATCTCAACCTCTTTGGCGTTGTCTTTAAGATATACGGTAAGGGCGATCTGCTCTTTAAAATGATCGGATACTTTTTTAGTATTTAAAACCAGAAGGCCAAGCATTCCTAAAAGG
>JBFIMP010000020.1:0-18076 GCA_041611635.1 Christiangramia sp. | reverse complement strand
GTTCTGCCTGTGTGTTTGCACATACTGCAACACCTTGGTGAAATTACTGGTCTGGTAGAACCTGGATTTCTGGTCTGAAATAAAATAACCTACCAGCTTGTTCTTTTTCATAATAACACGTTCCAAACCAATTTTCGCAGCGATCCATTTTATTCTTACCGAATTCAATAGGTCTACCGCCTGGGTTGGTAATTCACCAAACCTGTCTACCAGTTCTGCTTCGAATTTCTGAAGCTCTTCTTCGGTTTTAAGCTCGTTCAGCTTGGTATAAAGATTCAGCCTTTCGGTGATATTATTGATATAATCATCTGGGAACAATAATTCGAAATCGGTGTCTATCTGGGTATCCTTTACGAAATCCTTATGTTCCAGGTCTTCAGTTTCGGCATACAGGTCGCGGAACTCATTTTCTTTTAATTCCTCTATAGCTTCGTTCAGGATTTTTTGATAAGTGTCGAACCCGATATCATTGATGAATCCGCTTTGTTCTCCTCCTAAAAGGTCTCCTGCTCCACGAATTTCAAGGTCTTTCATGGCAATATTGAAACCGCTGCCCAGTTCTGAGAATTGTTCCAGGGCGGTAATTCGCTTTCTGGCATCTTCGGTCATGGCCGAGTAAGGAGGTGTTATGAAATAACAGAAGGCCTTTTTATTGCTTCGTCCAACGCGTCCCCGCATCTGGTGAAGGTCAGAAAGTCCGAAGTTGTTGGCGTTATTGATGAATATCGTATTCGCTTCAGAAACATCTAAGCCACTTTCAACGATCGTTGTCGAAACCAGGACATCAAATTCACCGTTGATAAAACTCAACATTAGTTTTTCCAATTTCTTACCTTCCATCTGCCCATGACCCACGCCAATTTTCGCATCGGGAACCAGGCGCTGAATCATTCCGGCGACTTCCTTGATATTTTCTACCCGGTTATGGATAAAGAAAACCTGACCTCCACGCTGAATTTCGTAAGAGATCGCATCTCTGATCGTTTCTTCTGAAAATCTTATCACATGACTTTCGATAGGATAACGGTTGGGTGGAGGAGTGGTGATCGTGGAAAGATCACGCGCCGCCATCAGACTGAACTGAAGTGTTCTTGGAATAGGAGTAGCCGTTAAGGTTAACGTATCTACATTCTCCTTGATCGTTTTAAGCTTGTCTTTAACCGCAACGCCGAATTTTTGTTCTTCATCTACTATTAGTAATCCAAGGTCTTTGAATTTGACCGATTTACTTACAAGTTGATGTGTACCAATAATGATATCTACTTTCCCATCGGCAAGATCGGCAAGTGTCTCTTTACGTTCCTTGGCGGTCCTGAAACGGTTCAAATAATCTATCCTTACCGGGAAATCTTTCAGCCTCTCGGAAAATGTCTGGTGATGCTGAAAAGCGAGGATAGTAGTAGGTACCAAAATAGCCACCTGCTTATTATTATCTACAGCTTTGAATGCTGCTCTTATTGCAATTTCGGTCTTACCAAAGCCCACATCCCCACAAACCAGGCGGTCCATAGGTCTTTCATTTTCCATATCGGCTTTTACCGCTTCGGTTGCCGAGCTCTGGTCTGGAGTGTCTTCATACATAAAAGAAGCTTCCAACTCATGCTGTAAATAGGAATCGGGATCATATTTAAATCCCTTTTCCATTCTTCGCTTGGCGTAAAGCTTAATAAGATCATATGCAATATGCTTAACCCGTGCCTTGGTCTTCTTTTTAAGATTTTTCCAGGCGTTGCTTCCCAGTTTATAGATCTTGGGAGGTTTGCCGTCCTTTCCGTTGAATTTGGAGATCTTGTGAAGCGAATGAATACTGAGGTATAGAATATCTCTTTCGCCATAAATCAGTTTTATGGCTTCCTGTTTTTTCCCTTCAACATCGATCTTTTGTAGTCCGCCGAATTTTCCAATTCCGTGATCAATATGGGTCACGTAATCACCAACCTCAAGATTGGTTAGTTCCTTTAAAGTGATCGCCTGTTTCTTGGCATAACCATTCTTTAAATGGAATTTATGGTAACGCTCAAAGATCTGGTGGTCTGTAAAGCAAACAGTTTTCGAGTTCTCATCAATAAAACCCTGGAACATCGAAAAGACAGGAGTTTGATATTTTACTTCTTTCTCCTGGTCTTCAAAAATATCATGGAAACGCTTCGCCTGCTGCTCGCTTACACAGCAGATAAAATTGGTGTAACCGGCTTCCTGGTTTTCAATGAGATTTTCTATAAGTAGATCAAATTGTTTATTGAAAGAAGGCTGAGGTTTTGTATTGAATTCTATGAACCTGTCTGCCTTGAAATATGCCTGATTACTAAGCTCTACTGAAGAAAAATCCAGTAATTGCTTTTTGATTAGCTCACCATTACAAAACAGTTCTTTGGGTTCACTATGCTTAATATCTTCAGAAAGTTGCTTAAATGCGTCTTCTGCCTTTTTAAAAAGCTTGTCTGCCTGTGTAGCCAGCAGGTCCAGGTTCTTGATAAAGACAATGGTCTTTTCTGAAATATATTTTAAAAAACTTTCCCTTACTTCATCCAAATGCTTGTTCTCCACATTCGGCATTACAGATATTTTTTTCTTTTTATCTGTAGAAAGCTGCGTTTCCACATCGAAGGTTCTTATGCTGTCTACTTCATCCCCGAAAAATTCTATCCGGTAAGGCTCATCATGACTAAAAGAAAACACATCGATAATACCACCACGCACAGAAAATTCTCCCGGCTCGGTTACAAAGTCAACTCTTTTGAATTGGTATTCAAAAAGCACCTCATTTACAAAATCTATAGACAGCTCATCCCCAATGGCTATTTTTAGAGTACTTCTATCGAGCTCCTTCCTGGTTACTACCTTTTCGAAAAGGGCTTCAGGATAAGTAACGATTAATGCTGGTTTCTTTCTGGAATTTATGCGGTTAAGGACTTCTGCCCGCAACAATACATTGGCGTTATCGGTTTCTTCTATCTGGTATGGCCTGCGATAACTTCCCGGGTAGAAAAGCACATTTTTTTCACCAACCAATTGTTCAAGGTCGTTCAGGTAATAGGCGGCTTCCTCCTTATCATTAAAGATCATCAGGAAAGGATGATCAGATTCCTTAAAAGCATCTGCTGCCACAAAAGAAAGGGCTGAGCCTACAAGGCCTTTAAGATGAATATTAGAACGATTTTTTTCAGAAGCGGCAATAGCTTTTCGCAGTTCCTTCTGTTGGGAGGACTGTGCGAAATTTTGGGCGATAAGATTTGTACTCATTGCCACAAAGATAATTTCCTCCAAATTGCCTTACAACCAGTTAATTGATTTTTAACGATTAAATAGCATTTGATTTTTTTACCATTTTTCTAACGCAAACTCCGTATAAACTTAGCTACTTTCACGAAAATGAATTGAAATTATGGGATTTGAGGAATTTGATGTTTTTGTTATAGGAACCGGAACTGCCGGGAAGAGTGTGGCAAAGGAATGTGTGGCTGAAGGTTTGAGAGTGGCTATTGCCGATAATCGTGAATTTGGAGGCACCTGTGCAAATCGTGGGTGTGATCCTAAAAAAGTCTTGGTAGGGCTTACCGAGATCCTGGACAGAGCAGAAAAAATGAAGGGGCATGGTATTACCAGCATGCCTGAATTCAGCTGGAAAGATCTTATGGAGTTCAAAAAAACATTTACCAGTGCTGTACCGGCCGCGACTGAAAAAGACATGAAGAAACTCGGTATTAAAATGTACCATCAGTCACCAAAATTCCTTGATGAAACCACACTTTCAGTAGAAGGAAAAACCGTAACTGCAAAAAAGATCGTTATCGCTACCGGGAACAAGGCTTTTGAATTGCCAATCCCGGGAAGGGAATTGCCGATTATAAGCGATGATTTTCTTGAACTGGAAGAGCTGCCTGAAAGTATCATCTTTATTGGTGCAGGATATATCGGGATGGAATTTGCCCATATAGCTGCTAGATGTGGAGTGGATGTTACGGTCATCGATGGAGAATCCAGACCTTTGAATAATTTTGATGCCGACATGGTGAAACATCTTCAGGACGCTTCAGAAGAGATTGGAATTAAATTCATTTTTGATACCGAAGTGACCGAAGTTGAGAAGCTGCAAACTAATTATAGGGTTACGGCAAATAGAAAAGGAAAAAAGGTGGAAGTAAAAGCAAAACTGGTCGTGAATGCTGCCGGCAGAGTACCATCGATAGAAGATCTGGACCTTGAAAAAGGTAATGTAGAATATACTCAAAGAGGAATTACGGTTAATGAACATTTACAGAATCCTGGTAATAAGAATGTATATGCCTGCGGTGATGTGTCAGATAGTGAAGGCTTACCATTAACTCCTTTATCTTCCCAGGAAGCACGAATCGTTGCAGCCAATATTTTAAATAAAGACAGGGCGAAAAAAATTGATTTTCCACCCCAACCTTCGGTGGTTTTTACCCTTCCTAACCTGGCTTCGGTAGGAATGAATGAAGAAGAAGCAAAGGAAAAAGGCTATAATTATAAAGTGGAGCAGAAACTGGCGCCAAAATGGTTCAATGCTAAAAGAATCAACGATCCTTATTACGCTTATAAAATTTTAGTCGATAAAGATTCCGGACTTGTTTTAGGAGCTCATCTGGTAGGACCGGAAGCGGGTGAAATGGTCAATATGTTCGTGATGGCCATGTGTGGTAAGCTGCCTTGTGAAACTCTTAAAGGAATGATCTTTTCTTATCCTAGCTGGGCCAGCGATATAAAAGCCATGGTTTAGGTTTTCTCTCCCATAAAGGAACGATACATTGGATTCTCTTTCCGATTTATAAAGCCGTGGTAGGAGATATTCAGGAATAAGAGAATAGCTCCTGCTAATGCTGTTTGTGCAATGAATTCTTCAGAAGCCTGATGTCTCATATAGATAGCGCTGAGGGCCCAGACTCCAACCAGGGCGAATTCGCGCATATTGCGCAAATGGATCATCAGCAGGTTTATGATCACGGCAACCCCTATCATGATAACCGTCCATTCAACTTCAGTAAAGACAGCTCCATCCCAGCCAATAACCGTTAGCCATGAAGCCATATTTGCTATACTGGCCACACTTATCCAACCGGAATAAAGACAAATGGGCCACCAGTAAAAAGCGATAATTTTAAAAGGAGCATCCCAGAGTTCCATGTTATTGTTCAGGACGATCTTCAGTAATTTTGCCAGGATCAGGAACATGATGGCGACTGATAGGCCGGTGTATTCGAATAACCAGGTAACTACCCAGAGGCTGGTGCCAATATTCGCGATTATGAACCAGAAAGATGTTCTGGTTATAAATTCAGTATATTTTCCGTTGCTATAGGCCTGGTAAAGCATAAAGCCTGAAAAGGAAAGCAACCCTAAATAAATCAATCCCCAGATTGAGAAGGCATAATCTGCCGGAGTGAATAGATTGGAATACTTTTTACTTAATTCCCCGATGGTAGTATTATTTATTCTTCCCGTTTGCGCATAGAAATTGGTCAAAATGGCGATGATTACTGAAAGAAAATTGAGAACGGCCAGTCTTTTTACCATAAAAAAATTTTAATTCACCGGGATAACTTCTTTGCCGGTAATTGCAAAGATACGATCACCTTCCTCGGGTTGCATAATATAATTACCGGTGAACTCTCCAAAAGCGGGAAGAATCATTTGATTACTGCTTCTATAGAAACATGCAAGCTTCAGGGATTGTTTGCCGGTGCCTCTCATTTTTATCCCGGGATGTATATGCCCGCAAATATTGAAATGCCCTGATTTTTCTTCGGGATGATGGCTTAAAAAGAATCCGTCCACCACGACTTCCGGATAAACCTTTATGTTCAGGGCCTCGTATCTCAATGGAGAAATGATGTCATGGTTTCCGGCAATTAAATGTACTTTGTTATCTATATTTTCTATCCATTCTTCGAACATATTCCATTCCATGTTCATGGAACTATGGAAAAGGTCCCCCAGGAACAATATATGCTCAGGATCAAACTCTTTCCTTAACTGGTCCAGTTTAATGAAGTTCTGAGAGGTGGATTTAAGGGGAACCGCGCTGCCATATTTTCTAAAATGGGACACTTTTCCTAAATGTACGTCTGCAACCAATAGAACTTCTTTTTCGGGCCAGTAAGCAGCACCATATGGATGTAGTACAAAGTCCTGATCCTTGATCTTGATATTCAAATTCATTATAACTTACATAGTATTTCGGCAGCCCGTTCTAATGTTTCATCTGTTTTTGCAAAACAAAATCTAAGCTGCTGGTTATCTTTCTCGTCAATGTTGAATACAGAAACTGGTATGGATGCAAGTCCTTTTTCTTTTACCAGTCTTTCTGCAAAATCAACATCTTTTTCATCGGTGATTTCAGAAAAACTTAAAAGCTGGTAGTAAGTTCCGTTTGATGGGGTGTAATTGAATTTCGAATCTTGGATTAAATGTAAGAAAAGATCTCGTTTCTTTTGATAGAATTTTGAAAGTTCCAGGTAATGTTCTGGTTTTTTTAAATAATTGGCATATGCTATTTGCATAGGGTGGTTTACTGAAAACACTACGATCTCGTGTATCTTCCTTATTTCCTTCATCAATTGGGCCGGGGCGACACAGTATCCGGTTTTCCAGCCGGTGTTATGAAAGGTTTTGCCAAATGAAGAACAGACAATGGCTCTTTCGGCAAGTTTTGGGAATTTTGAAGCGCTTTCGTGGCTTTTGCCGTCGAACACAAGATGTTCATAAACTTCATCGCTTAAAAGAATAATATTGGAGCCAGTAAGGATCTTTTCCAGCTCTTTCATGTCCTCTTGCGATAATATGCTTCCAGATGGGTTATGTGGAGTATTAATAATGATCATCCTTGTGGAAGAGTTTACGGCTAATCGAACTTCATCCCAATCTACCTTATAATTATCTCCTTTTAGCTGAATCTGTACAGGAATACCTCCATTTTGTTTAATGGTTGGCTCATAGGTGTCATAGGCAGGTTTTAAAACTATAACCTCATCACCACTATGAACAAAAGCTGTAATTGCAGAATATAATGCCTGGGTTGCTCCGGTGGTAATTGTCACTTCTTTTTCAGGGTCATAAAATTTCCCGTAAAGTGATTCTATTTTCTTTGAAATTTCCTCCCGAAGACTCTGAACACCAATATCTGGAGGGTATTGATTAAAACCTTGGTGCATGGCTTCAGTTACCAGATTTTTCAGGGCTTTATCTGTTTCAAAATTCGGAAAGCCCTGGGAGAGATTAATGGCATTATAATCATTAGCCATTTTGCTCATAACTGAGAAAATACTGGTCTTGGTTCCGGGTAATTTAGAGCTTTTCGTAAAATCTTTCAATAGACCTATTTTTTAAATAAGTTGCATAAAAAATCCCGGACTGCAAAGTCCGGGATGAGGTATATGTTTAAAAATAAGTGTTAATTATTTAATACTCGCTTTCAGGTACTCCCTGTTCATTCTGGCGATGTTCTCTAAAGAAATCCCTTTAGGACATTCTATCTCACAGGCTCCGGTATTTGTACAGTTACCAAAACCTTCTTTATCCATTTGTTCTACCATTTGCAACACTCTTCGGTCTGCTTCTACTTCTCCCTGTGGTAAAAGTGCGAATTGACTTACTTTTGCTGAGGTGAAAAGCATGGCGCTCGCGTTCTTACACGCAGCTACGCAAGCTCCACAACCAATACAGGTCGCAGCATAAAAAGACATATCGGCATTCTCTTTTTCAACAGGAATAGAGTTGGCATCCTGAGTATTTCCTGAAGTATTTACAGAAATATATCCACCAGCCTGCTGTATTCTATCAAAAGCGCTGCGGTCTACAACCAGATCCTTGATCACTGGGAATGCCTTGGCTCTGAATGGTTCAATGATGATAGTATCACCGTCATTGAACTTTCTCATGTGCAGCTGGCAGGTAGTAACGCCACGGTCTGGACCGTGAGGTTCACCGTTTATCTGTAAGTTACATGACCCGCAAATTCCCTCACGACAGTCATGATCAAAAGCTACAGGTTCATCTCCTTTGCTGATTAATTGTTCGTTAAGAACATCCATCATCTCAAGAAAAGACATATCGTTAGAAATGTCAGAAACCTGGTAGGTTACCATTTTTCCTTTTGTGTCGGCGTTTTTCTGACGCCATATTTTTAGTGTAAGGTTCATACTTTTAGTATTGAGTATTTAGATAAGAGATTTTAGAATTATTGGAAGTAGGTTTCAACATTCAAATCTCAAATCTCAAATCTATTTATAGCTCCTTGTTTTTACCTGGATATTTTCGTAGTCTAAATCTTCTTTGTGCAGGATAGCATCGGCAGGTTTACCCGTGTATTCCCACGCTGCTACATACATAAAGTTCTCATCATCACGAAGGGCTTCCCCTTCTTCCGTTTGATATTCTTCTCTAAAGTGACCACCACAGGATTCTTCTCTGTGCAGAGCATCTTTAGCGAAAAGTTCGCCAAGCTCTAGGAAGTCTGCCACACGACCAGCTTTTTCCAGTTCGGCGTTCATTTCATTGGTACTTCCCGGAACTCTAACTTCATTCCAGAATTCTTCACGTAATTCCTGAATCTCCTTGATCGCTTCCTTAAGACCGGTAGCGTTTCTCGCCATTCCAACCTTATTCCACATGATCTTACCAAGAATTTTGTGAAAATGATCTACAGATTTTGTTCCTTTTGTACTTACCAGTTTCTCTAGTCTTTCGCGAACTTCAGTTTCAGCTGCGTCGAATTCTGCAGAATCTGTCGGGATCTTTCCGGTTCTAATATCATTAGAAAGATAATCTCCAATCGTGTATGGTAATACAAAGTAACCATCTGCAAGTCCCTGCATTAAGGCAGAAGCTCCAAGCCTGTTAGCTCCGTGATCTGAGAAGTTTGCTTCTCCAATCGCATAGCAACCAGGAATTGTTGTTTGCAGGTTATAGTCAACCCAAACCCCACCCATAGTATAGTGAACCGCAGGATAGATCATCATTGGAGTTTCGTATGGGTTTTGATCTACGATCTTCTCATACATCTGGAAGAGATTACCATACTTGGCTTCTACAATCTCTTTCCCCAGTTCTTTAATTTTAGCATCTGAAGGATGGTTTATCTTTCTGGTAGTTGCTTCTTCCTTACCATATCTCATAATGGCAGAGCTGAAGTCAAGATACACCGCTTCTCCGGTCTTGTTTACACCAAAACCGGCATCACAACGCTCTTTAGCTGCTCTCGAAGCCACATCACGTGGTACAAGGTTACCAAAAGCAGGATATCTTCTTTCCAAGTAATAATCTCTTTCATCTTCTGAAAGCTCGGTCGGTTTCTTCTTCCCGGCCCTGATAGCTTCAGCATCTTCTTTTTTCTTCGGAACCCAGATTCTACCATCATTACGCAGGGATTCAGACATCAAGGTCAGTTTAGACTGATGATCTCCTGAAACCGGAATGCAGGTAGGGTGGATCTGGGTGAAGCAAGGGTTAGCAAAATAAGCTCCCTTTTTATGTATTTTCCAGCTAGCTGTCACGTTACTACCCATAGCATTGGTAGAAAGGAAGAATACATTCCCGTAACCTCCCGAAGCAATTACCACAGCGTGTGCTGAATGTCTTTCTAGTTCTCCTGTAACCAGGTTTCTGGCAATGATCCCACGTGCTTTACCATCAACCTTAACAATATCAAGCATCTCATGCCTGTTAAAAGGCTGGATCTTTCCACGGTTAATCTGGCGGTTCATTGCTGAATAGGCACCAAGCAATAATTGCTGACCGGTTTGCCCTTTTGCGTAAAATGTTCTAGACACAAGAACTCCACCAAAAGACCGGTTATCTAAAAGACCACCATATTCACGCGCGAAAGGAACTCCCTGCGCCACACATTGGTCAATGATATTTCCTGAAACTTCAGCAAGACGATATACGTTAGATTCTCTTGAGCGGTAGTCACCACCCTTAATAGTGTCGTAGAATAATCGGTAGACAGAATCTCCGTCTCCCTGATAGTTCTTAGCTGCGTTTATCCCTCCCTGAGCCGCGATAGAGTGAGCTCGACGAGGAGAATCCTGATAGCAGAATGTTTTTACATTGTAACCCAGTTCAGCCAGAGTTGCCGCGGCACTACCACCGGCAAGTCCTGTTCCAACAACGATAACATCGATGTTACGTTTGTTGGCCGGATTTACAAGATTTATATCGTTCTTATGTTTGGTCCACTTATCTGCCAATGGGCCTTTAGGTGCGTTTGATTCGAATGTTCCCATAGCTTAAATTTTTTCTAGTACAAAGTGAATATAAAAAGGTATTACCGCGAAAGCCAGTGGTACCAATACCGAAAAGGCATAACCGAACTTTTTAATAAACCCATTGTATTTAGGATGATTAACTCCAAGTGACTGAAATCCGCTTGAAAACCCGTGAGACAGGTGAAAGCCGATTGCCAGCATAGCCAAAGCGTATGCAATAGCCCAGATCAACCCGTACTGAGCATCCTGGAAAGTTTTTATTGTTAGCGTGTAAAGGTCTTTTACCTCTTCACCGTTCGCTGTGGTGTAAACAGTATCGTCCAGCCCTCCAAACTTCATCTCTGCCCAGAACATGGTCATGTGAATTACAATAAAGGCAAGAATAACCGTTCCCAGGATCCCCATATTTCTTGAAGACCACATGGTGTTGGTAGAAGGTCTGAAACTAACATATCCCTGAGGACGCGCCTTGCGATTGTGTATGGTAAGTAAGATCCCATCTATTGCGTGGAAAAGGATACTTAGGTAAGTGACATACGATAATACCTTAACCGCGGGATTGGTAGTCATGAATAAAGCATATTCATTGAACTGATCCCTGGCTCCTTCACTTACCGGAATAAGGAGTTGTAGATTTCCAAATAGGTGTCCTACTAAAAAAAGGCACAGAAAAAGGCCGGTGAAAGCCATCCAATATTTTTTTGCCAGTGATGACTTTAAAAGCGCAGATTTCGCCATAAATTCTATAAATTATTTTGATAAAGTGTAGCAAAAATAAGCTTCCTTCTAATTCTTAACAAACTTTACAAGCCTTTTTAGAGTCAATTTAGAACTAATTTAAAGTACTTTATAATTTGTTGAATCTTTGAATAAGAGCGGCTTGAATTAAAAGTATGAATTAAACGCATTTTGCCTGTATAATATAGCAGATTTTGTTTTGGCAAAAACTTAACTGCTCTTAAAATGCAATTTTCGTAATTTCCTAATTCATTAATTCCCTATGAATAATAAACTAAAGAGTATGGTGAAGGCGCTTTCTGAAGTGTTCGAAGGCGAACCCTGGTATGGTGAATCTGTAATGAGAAAATTAGAGAACGTTCCATATGTTATTGGCTATAAGACCTGTATTCCAGAATCGCACAGTGTTTCCCAGATCGTGGGGCATCTAATTGCCTGGAAAAATTTCGCTGCAGAAAAACTGAAAGATAATAAGGAGTACTCTATAAAAATGGACACTGAGCAGGACTGGCCAGAAATAAAAATAGAGTCGCAGGAGGAGTGGGAAGCTTTAAAAAGGGAATTGGTAGCTGCGCAAAGCCGGATCTACGAAGCACTAAATGAGAAGAAAAATGATACTTTTCTTTCAGAAAAAGTTCCGGGAAAAGAATATGATTTTGAGTATCTTTTAAGAGGCGTTCTTCAGCACGATATTTATCATTTAGGCCAGATTGGTCTAATTGAAAGTCAGCTTAAAAATAAAGAAGTAGATTCTGGGGTTTTTAAAGCTTAAAAGCATTTTATTTTATGGAATTCATAGATTATTACAAGCTTTTAGAATTAGATAAGTCGGCCACCAAGGCCGATATCAAAAAGGCCTACCGGCGTCTGGCCCGTAAATACCATCCAGATCTTAATCCCAACGACAAGGAAGCCCAGGCTAGGTTTCAGCAGATCAATGAAGCGCATGAGGTTTTAAGTGATCCCGAAAAGCGAAAGAAATATGACCAATACGGGAAAGACTGGCAACATGCAGAGCAATTCGAGCAGGCTAAGAAACAGCGTGCATCTTCAGGTGGTTTTGGTGGCGGATATGGAGGTGGCGGGCAATCCTATTCATATTCCGGAAATTTTGACGACGATACTTTTTCAGACTTTTTTGAACAAATGTTCGGTGGACGGGCAAGGGCAGAAGGAGCTCATCGTGGCAGACATTTTAAAGGACAGGATTTTAATGCCGAACTTCAGCTTAGGTTAAGTGAGGTTTACCAAAGCAGAAAACATACCCTTACCGTTAATGGCAAGAATATAAGACTTACCATACCTGCCGGCGTAGAAAATGGCCAGACCATTAAAATAAAAGGGCACGGCGGGCCAGGTATACAGGGAGGCCCTAAAGGCGACCTTTATATCACCTTCAATATTTTAAATGATACTTCTTTCCGCAGGGAAAAGGAAAACCTGTATTCTACAGAGGAGATCAGTTTAAGTACAGCTGCTCTTGGCGCAGAGATCAGGGTGAAGACCTTTAATGGCGAGGTGAAATTAAATGTGAAGCCGGGTACCCAGAATGGCAGTAAGGTGAAGTTAAAGGGAAAGGGATTTCCGAAATATAAAAAAGAAGGGCAGTTTGGAGACTTGTATATAACCTATAAAGTAAAGTTGCCCCAGCGTTTAACTGAAAAGCAAAAAGAACTTTTTCAGGAACTTAAAAAAACAGGAATATGAAAAATGAAGACCTGATTCCTGCAGATGAGATCTGTATGCGGTATAAAGTGGAACGGCAATTTGTAAGTTCCCTCTATGAAAGCGGGATTATAGAAATGGTTACCATACAGGAAAACGAATATATTCACTGCGACCATCTGGCCGATTTTGAGAAGATGATGCGGCTGCATAAAGAGCTTGAAATAAATATCGAAGGCCTGGAGGCGATCAATCACCTGTTGAGAAAAATAAACCGGCTTCAGCAGGATAATCTTAGACTGAGGAATAGGTTAGGCTTATATGAATAAAAAACAGATCTAAAGTTTTGAAGTGTAAAGCATAAGTTCATTGGGATCGTTAGGTATGTGGATAATCTCCCTAAATTCGAATCCCAGCTTTTCCAGCAATTTCCTGGAGCCGCTGTTTTCCTGTACCGTGATCGCATTAAGAACTGTCATTCCAAATTCTTCTTTCGCCGCCCTTTTTAATTCTGTTGCAGCCTCAAAGGCATAGCCTTTGCCTTCGAATTCAGGTAAAAAACTATAGCCTATATCGATACCCTCAATACCTTCCCGGTCATAAAGACCTGCACATCCAATTTTGGTATTATCAGACTTTCGAATAACTGTATAATTTGAATAGCCCAATCTTTCAAGTTGGGAGATCATTCTGTCATTGATATATTTCTCTGCGTCCTGGCTGTTATTAAGGTTTTTATTTCCTACGAACCGTATGTATTTAGGTGAGTTTAATAATTTCAAAATAAATTCAGCGTCCCCGGTTGAGGTAGGCTGAATGATCAATCTCTCGGTTTCAAATTTCTTATAGTTTTTCATGGAAATTTCTAGTAATAAGGTCTAAAGTAGGAAAACCCCGTCTTATCTAAAATTTTAAATCGCTTTTCTAGCTATTGCGTTTAAATCCTTTAATTTTGAAAAAATTGAAAAGATTTATTTATGAAATACGATAGAATAGACTCTAAGCTCTTTATAAAAAACCGAAAAAACTTCATGGAAAAGATGAAGCCAAAAAGTCTGGCGGTTTTTAATTCGAATGATATTTATCCTATTGGTGCAGATAGTACCATGCCTTTTCAGCAGAACCGTGATATCTTCTATTTGAGTGGGGTGGACCAGGATGAAAGTATTCTGGTTTTGTTTCCAGATGCGCCGGAAGAGAAACACCGCGAGATCCTTTTTCTTACTGAAACTAACGAGCATATCGCTGTTTGGGAAGGAGCTAAACTTACTAAGGAAGATGCTTTTGAGGTGAGTGGAATCAAGACTGTTTACTGGATGAAAGATTTTGAAAAGATCTTCTTTGAGGTGATGACGCAGAGTGAAACGGTTTATTTTAATACCAACGAACATTACAGGGCTAACCATCAAACCGAAACAAGAGATGATCGTTTCATTAAATGGTGTAAGGAGAAATATCCGGCACACCAGGTGGCTAAAGCAAATCCTATTTTACAAAGACTTCGCTCTGTAAAAGA
The DNA here is from genome assembly GCA_041611635.1 of Christiangramia sp. Classification (GTDB taxonomy): domain Bacteria; phylum Bacteroidota; class Bacteroidia; order Flavobacteriales; family Flavobacteriaceae; genus Christiangramia. The sequence continues at coordinate 3,931 of JBFIMP010000020.1, read as the reverse complement.
TCCTATAGAGCTGGATTTGATGCAGAAGGCATGTGATATTACCGAAAAAGCTTTTAGAAGAACTTTGAAATTCGTGAAGCCGGGAGTTTGGGAATATGAGATCGAAGCGGAATATTATCATGAGATGATAAGGAACCGTTCTAAAGGTTTTGCCTATACGCCAATTATTGCCAGCGGTAATAATGCGAATGTGTTACATTACATAGAGAACAGGCACCAGTGTAAAGAAGGGGACCTTATTCTTCTGGATACCGGAGCCGAATATGCTAATTATTCCAGCGACCTTAGTAGGACCATTCCGGTTTCTGGAAGATATTTAGACAGGCAGAAGCAAGTCTATAATGCGGTGAATAAAGTGAAAAAGGAAGCGACTAAAATGTTGGTTCCGGGAACTATGTGGAAAGAATATCACGTGGAAGTTGGGAAGATGATGACATCAGAATTGCTTGATCTTGGGTTGCTTGATAAAGCCGATGTTCAGAATGAAGATCCAGACTGGCCAGCCTATAAAAAGTATTTTATGCATGGAACTTCTCACCATATTGGGCTGGATACACATGATTATGGAATCTTAACCGAGCCAATGCAGGCAAATCAGGTATTTACCGTGGAGCCGGGGATTTACCTTCCGGAAGAAGGTTTCGGAATAAGGCTTGAAGATGATGTGGTGATCCAGGAAAACGGCGAGCCATTTAATCTTATGAGAAATATTCCTATTGAAATCGAGGAGATAGAAGATATAATGAATTCTTAGTTTCCAGAGATTTAAAGGAAATTTAAACTTAAATACTTGCCGCGAATTCCTGAATTTTTATTCTTGGATTCGCGGTTTTTTAATTTAGAATATGGCTGAACTGACCTATAAGGGGGCGAACATATATTATGAAATCACAGGTGCCGGAGATAAAGTTCCACTGCTTCTGCTACACGGATTTCTGGAAGATTCCAGGATTTGGGAGCCTATTGTTAAAGATCTCGAGAAGGAGCGGCAGGTTATTTGTGTGGATTTACCCGGTCATGGAAGGTCTCAGGGGGTTTCAGAAATTCATACGATGAAGCTCATGGCTGAGGTGGTTCGGGAAGTGCTGGTTTCGCTTGGTATAGAGAAAATTAGCCTTGCCGGTCATAGTATGGGTGGATATGTAAGTTTGGAATTGCTTAGAAATTTTCCTATGCTTATAAAGAGCGTAATGTTGGTAAATTCAACTCCTCTAGAGGACACTTTAGAAAAGAAGGAGATTCGGGAAAGATCTGTTAAACTGGTGGGCCGAAATAAAAAGGCTTATATAAGTATGGCGATCTCGAATCTTTATTCTGAAAGTAGTAAGCAGAAGTTTGTTTCTGAAATTGAATACTTGAAAACCCGTGCCCATGGTATGACGTCTAAAAACATACAGGCTGCTTTAAAAGGAATGAAAATTCGTACAAATTATTTAGAGGAGCTAAAAGGCTTTACCGGGCAGAAAATCATCGTGGCCTCAAAGGAGGATCCAATAATTGATTTTACCGAATTAAAAAGGCTTTCCAAAGGATGTGATTGTGAATTCTTTTTACTGGAGAACGGTCATAATTCTTATATGGAAGACCGAAGTAATTTAACAAAAAATATGCGTTTTATCGATTAATTAGCACTTTTTGTCGAATAATTAACTATTTTTTATACTTTAGAAATCTATAAACCAGAATTTTAACCTTATATGAAAAAAGAACATCCTACATTGTTTTCATTCGCAAAGGTTTATTGCAACATTTTCGGACACCGGTTGAAAGTGTCTAAAAATATTACCAATCACGTACATGAATATCAATGTAAAAAGTGCGGAATGGAAATGACAGACACTGCAGACGGCTTTCTGGCAAGACTCACCCCCAAGTTCAAGGAGACGAATGCTTACCTTGCAAAAATTCATAGGAAACGTGAAAAAATATTCTCACCAGAATTCTAATTAGATTTTCTTCAAGTTGCTCTCAAGTTTCATAAATTAATAGTAGATCAAAACGCCTAAAGAAAATTAACATTTACCTGTGATAATTTAATTTTTTTTTCTATATTAATTAAATATTAATCCCTACAAACCAGGTAATTATGAAAATGGAGCTATTTACTCTTGCTTGGTGGTCTTACATAAGATGTAAGATTTTTAATCATTCTTTTTCTGTGTCCAGAGATATAACAGATCATGTGCACGAATACAAATGTCGGTACTGCGGCCTTGAGATGACAGATACTGCTAGTGGAATCTGGGCAAGATTATCTCCGAAGTTCAGGGCCACTAACGAATATATTGCCAAAATTCATCAAAGGCGTAAAAAAAGAAGCTTAAAAAAGGTTTCTTAATCATCCTTATTTTCCATAGAATTCCATCCACGTGCGATCAACGGTAATTTTTGATTCGCTCTGGTAACAAGGTGCATACCTTCACTTTCTTCGGTCATATGACCAATCACTGTAAGGTGTGGATTTCCTTTTATCTTGTCGTAGTCGTCCTGCGAGATCGTGAATAACAATTCATAGTCTTCGCCCCCGCTTAAAGCGATCATGGTACTATCTATTTCAAATTCTTCGCATACTGAAATCACCGCGGGATCTAATGGGATCTTTTCTTCGAACAGGTTGGCTCCAACTTTAGAATTTTTGCATAAATGGATGATCTCAGAAGAAAGGCCGTCGCTTATGTCGATCATCGAAGTAGGTTTTACTTCCAGATCTTTTAAAAGTGGTGCGATATCTTTTCTGGCCTCTGGTTTTAATTGTCTTTCTATTAAATAGGTGTATTGATCCAGGTCTGGCTGAGCGTTTGGATTAGCCTTAAAAACCTCTTTTTCTCGTTCCAGTACCTGAAGTCCCATATAAGCTGCGCCAAGGTCTCCGGTTAGGACCAGAAGATCGTTTGGTTTAGCCCCGTCTCTGTAAACAACTTCATCTTTTTCAGCTACTCCAAGGGCAGTAACACTAATCATTAAGCCAGAGGTGGAAGAGGTTGTGTCTCCCCCAATAACATCGATATTATATAATTTAGCTGCAAGCTGAATACCGGCGTATAACTCTTCGAGGGCTTCTACCGGGAAACGGTTAGAAACTGCGATGGAGATGGTAACCTGAGTGGCAGTGCCATTCATTGCGTAGATGTCAGAAAGGTTTACCATTACCGCCTTATAACCTAAGTGCTTAAGTGGCATATAGGCCAGGTCAAAATGAACTCCTTCGATGAGTAGATCTGTGCTCACCAGGGTTCGCTTATTTTCAAAATTAAGCACGGCGGCATCATCGCCAATAGCTTTTACGGTAGACTCCAGTTTCGGACTAAAGCTCTTTGTTAAATGATCTATAAGTCCAAATTCTCCTAATTCTGAAAGGTTTGTCCTGCTTTCCTGACTATTTTCAAACATGCTATTGAATTTTAAAGTGCAAAAGTACGATTATAAAATTCAATCAGGAAGAATGAAGCAAAAGCTTTATCGAGTAACGGCGGGTGTAAAACAGGCTAAAAAACAAATGCTTTTTATGATTGTCATGTTCTATATGTCAATTCTTAAAACATATGCTTAGTCTATGGTAAAACACATGCTTTGTAGTATATTTGTGCCCAATTTAGAATTAATCTTTATAGCTTATGATTAAAGTTAGCGAAGAGGCTAAAAAGAAAATTTCCGCACTTATGTCTGAAGGAGGATTTAATCCTGAGGCCGACTATGTTCGGGTAGGCGTTAAAAGTGGCGGTTGTTCTGGCTTGTCTTATGAATTGAATTTCGATAAGAGTCAGGCGGAAGGCGATAAGGTCTTCGAAGACAACGAAGTAAAAATCGTTGTTGATAAGCGCAGCGTTTTATATCTGGCGGGAACCATTCTGGAGTATTCAGGTGGTTTGAACGGCAAGGGTTTTGTTTTTAACAATCCAAATGCACAGAGAACCTGCGGATGTGGTGAAAG
>JBFIMP010000019.1:0-18647 GCA_041611635.1 Christiangramia sp. | reverse complement strand
CTGTAGAAGCATTGAAGTTATCGGGTTCCTGGTTTGATGATCAGAATAAGATTTACACCAGAAGAAAAAAGAAGGTTCTGGAGTTGATTTCTGAACTTGATTGCGAGGTTAGGGACGACCAGGTGGGTCTTTTCGTATGGGCTAAGACTCCGGAAGGGAAATCTTCAGAAGAAATTGTTGATGACCTGCTTTATGATAAGGATATTTTTATCACACCCGGATTTATTTTTGGTTCCCAGGGTGAAGGATATATACGTTTTTCTCTGTGTGCCAACGAAGAGGTAATAGATGAAGCATTAAAAAGAATAAAAGGATGAAAGTTTTTATAATAGGAATAGGCCTGATTGGTGGATCTTTTGCTTTGGATCTTAAATCTGTTATGAAGAAGGTTCAGATCTACGGAATAGATGAAAATGATGATCACCTTGAAAAAGCTTTAGGTCTGGGATTGATAGATCATAAAGCCAATTTTGAAGATTTAAAAGATGCTGATCTGGTATATCTGGCCATCCCGGTAGATGCGTCAATAGAAGTGCTGCCAAAGATACTTGATATTGTAAATGATAATTGCGTGGTGACCGATGCCGGTTCAACCAAGGAACATCTTTGTAGAAAGGTGGCAGATCACCCGAAAAGAAGAAATTATTTAGCGGGTCACCCAATTTCGGGAACCGAATTCTCAGGGCCTACGGCAGCATTGCACGGGCTTTTTAAGAATAAGACGAATATTATTTGCGAAGTTGAAAAGACAGCTTTTAAACTTCAGGAAAAAGCGCTGGAAGTTTTCCAGGCCATAGGAATGAGGATTAGGTATATGGATCCTGTTTCGCATGATCGGCATATCGCCTATGTCTCTCATCTTTCCCATATAAGTTCATTTATGCTGGGAAAAACGGTTCTGGAAAAGGAGAAGAACGAAAGGGATATTTTTGATCTGGCGGGAAGCGGATTCGCCTCCACGGTTAGACTGGCGAAAAGTTCGCCGGCCATGTGGACGCCAATTTTCAATCAGAATAAAAAAAATGTTATGGAGACTCTGGATGAATACATCTCCAACCTAAAGCATTTCAGGAAACTGATGGAAGAAGATAATTTTGAAGAAGTTTTCAGTGAAATGGAGCGAACAAACCATATAAGAGAAGTACTAAACGGAATAAATAAAAACGAAGAAATTAAATTACAGGAAAATGGAAAATAAAAAAGAACTCAGAACATGGTTGGATGATTTCGGATTATCACATCCATTGGTAATTGCAGGGCCCTGCAGTGCCGAAACAGAAGAACAGGTTTTAACGATTGCCCACCAGTTAAAAGATAGCGATGCTACCGTACTAAGAGCAGGAATCTGGAAACCAAGAACAAGACCAGGGAATTTTGAAGGAGTGGGTGCTCTAGGTTTAAAATGGCTTCAAAAAGCTAAAGAAGAAACCGGAATGCTTACCACTACCGAAGTGGCAAACCCGAACCACGTTGACCTGGCATTAAAACATGATGTAGATATTCTATGGATTGGGGCCAGAACCACGGTTTCTCCGTTTATCGTACAGGAGATCGCAGATGCTCTTAAAGGAACAGATAAGATCGTATTAGTAAAAAACCCGGTGAACCCAGATCTTTCTTTATGGTTAGGAGCAGTGGAGAGATTACACACGGCAGATATAACTAAACTGGGGGTCATTCACCGAGGATTTTCAGCTTATGAAAAAACCAAATATAGAAACAACCCGGAATGGCAGATCCCGATCGAGCTTCAGAATAAATTCCCTGACCTTCCGTTAATTCTTGATCCTTCGCATATAGCCGGGAGAAGAGATATCATTTTTGACCTTTGCCAAACCGCGCTTGATCTTAATTATGACGGATTAATGGTAGAAACTCACCATACTCCAGACAAGGCCTGGAGTGATGCCGCACAGCAAATTACTCCTGAAACCCTGGTGAAGATCATGCAGGATTTAAAAGTAAGAAAGGAGATATCTGCCAGTGAAGAATTTCAGAATAAGTTAACCACACTGAGGTCCAAGATCGACATTACCGATAGTCAGATCCTGGAGATCCTATCTAAAAGAATGAAAATTGCTGAGGAGATAGGTCAGGTGAAGAAAGAGCAGAACGTAGCCATCCTTCAAACTAAAAGATGGAATGAAATACTGGGAAAAATGGTGCTCGAAGGCGAAGAGAAAGGGCTTAGCGAAGAATTTGTACTAAGAATGTTTAAAGCCATTCACCAGGAATCCATCAACCATCAGCAAAAGATCCTCGACGGTATCAGGTAATCTGAAAGCTAAATGCATCTAAGCTGGTCTTATGAAATTATTCCTATAAATTTGCATTCAATAAAATATAGTATTCGGGATATGAATAATTTATCATAAATGCAGGGAACGGTTTATAAGTCTACAGGTAGCTGGTATCAGGTAAAAGCTGAGAACGGTGAATTTTATGAATGCAGGATCAAGGGAAAATTCAGGATCCAGGGGATAAAGAGCACCAATCCCGTTGCTGTGGGAGATAAGGTCTCTTTTGATCTGGAAGAAGGGGTAGAAGAAAAGACCGGAGTGATCAAAAAGATTACCGAACGGGATAATTATATTATCAGGAAATCGGTGAATCTATCGAAGCAAACACATATTATTGCTTCTAATATCGATCAGGTCTTTCTTCTTGTCACCCTGAATAATCCGCCTACGCTTACCACTTTTATAGATCGTTTCCTTGTCACTGCCGAAGCCTATGATATTACTGCGGTATTGCTTTTTAATAAAATAGATACATATTCTATCGAAGAACTTGCTGAAGTTAAATACCTGGCAGAACTATATCGCTCTGCGGGATATGAGTGCATAGGAATTTCAGCAAAAGAGGGTAAAAACGTTGACAAAGTAAAAGAAAAGATGATCGGGAAGACCAGTATGATCTCAGGTCATAGTGGTACCGGGAAGTCTACTTTGATCAATGCCATCGAACCCAGCCTGGACCTTAAAACTTCTGAAATTTCCAAGCAACATAGCCAGGGTCAGCATACCACCACCTTCGCCGAAATGTTCGATCTAAGTTTTGACGCCAGAATCATAGATACCCCGGGGATTAAAGGTTTTGGGGTGGTAGACATGGACCGTGAAGAGATCGGTGACTATTTCCCAGAGTTCTTCGAGAGAAAGCAGGACTGCAAATTTCATAACTGTCTGCATCTGGAAGAGCCCAAATGTGCTGTAAAAGAAGCTTTAGAGGCAGGAGAGATCGCCTGGTCCCGTTATAAAAGCTATTTGCAGATTATGGAAGGGGAAGATGATAATTACCGAATAGATCAATATCAAAAATAAATGCGAGCAGTTATACAAAGAGTTTCAGAAGCTTCAGTAACCGTAGATCATAAAGTATGTGCTGTGATGCATAAGGGATTATTGATCCTTCTTGGAGTGGAAGATGAAGATAAGGATGAGGATATTGACTGGCTTTGCCGTAAGATCATCAATATGCGCATTTTCAATGATCAAGATGAGGTGATGAATGAATCTCTTAAAAGTGTAGATGGAGATGCCATTATAGTTAGCCAGTTCACCTTGCATGCCAGCACCAAAAAGGGAAACCGGCCAAGCTATATGAAGGCTGCAAAGCCCGAGATCGCTGAGCCTATGTATGAGAAATTCGTAGCAAAATTTGAAAAGGAACTTGGAAAGAATGTTGGCGTAGGTCGTTTTGGTGCAGACATGAAAGTTTCTCTGCTTAATGACGGGCCGGTGACAATTTTGCTTGATTCTAAAGATAAACGTTAAAAAACGTTAATTTTTTATATATTGCGCTAAATTTTTAAGTCAGCCCCCCGGAATGCGCAATTTTTTAATTGTAGGTTTCCTTGGCCTTTTTTCTACCCTACAATGCCAGGAAAACTATAAGGTTAGTGAAATTAACCTCAAGATGCTTATCAATGCTAACGCGGTAATTCGTGAGCATAATACCCGTATAGAAATCAAAGATATCGATGATGTCGAAATTTCTACGAGCAGGATAGTAACCGTTCTTAATGAAGCGGGAAAGGCCTATATACAGGCGTATGAGAATTTTGACGAAGACCTTTCAATAGAGCATCAGGAAGCTGTGATTCTTGATAAGAACGGGAAAGAGATAAGGAAATTTAAAAAACGTGACTTTAAAACCCGTAGTAATTTTCAGGGATTTGTACTTTTTTCAGACAACCAGGTTAGTTACCTCCAATATACTCCCAGAAATTATCCTTACACGGTAAAGTACACTTCAAAGATCAGTACAAAGAATTCGATATTCCTGCCAGACTGGAGACCAATTGAGGGGTATAAAGTAAGTGTGGCCAGGTCAAGATATGAGATCGTAAATACTACTGAAATTCCCATCAGGTATATTGAAAGAAACCTTGATAGCCTTGATGTGAACGTGAATAACTCAAACTTTAACCTGGAATATTCTGTCGAGGGTTTAATGGCTAAAAGCCATGAAAAGTTAAGTCCCTCCTTTGAGGAGATTATGCCGTCATTAAGTGTGGCTATGCAAAGATATTTTCTGGAAGGAATAGCAGGAGAATCTTACGATTGGCAGGATTTCGGGGCGTGGCAATATAATAACCTGGTAGATGGGCAGGGAATTTTGACAGAGGAAATCGTTAGTAAGATCACTGCGCTTACCAAAGATGCAAAGACCGAGGAAGAAAAGGCACGCATCATTTATAAATACGTACAGGATAATACCCGGTATATCGCAGTTATGCTTGGTATAGGCGGGTGGAAACCCTATAGTGCTCAGGAAGTTGACAGGCTTGGTTATGGAGATTGCAAGGGGTTAACCAATTATACCCGGGCGTTATTAAGATCCCAGGGAATCGACTCAGATTATACCATCGTATACGGAGGCTCAAGAAGAGACATAGATCCCGATTTCACCAAGATGCAGGGGAATCATGTTATATTAAGTATCCCGCAAGAAGGTAAAGAGGATATTTGGCTTGAATGCACGAGCCAGGATGCTCCTTTTAATTATTTAGGAGATTTTACAGACGACAGGTGGGCCTTGAAATTAAAACCTAAAGGAGGAGAAATTGTTAGAACAAAAAAATATTCTGCCGAGGATAATTTACAAAGTACCTTGGCCAACATCAGTATTAACAAAGATGGAGGTTTTAAGGCACATTTAGAAAAGAAGAGCTATGGAGTTCCATACGGAGATATTTATCTTATAGAATTACAAAAGGATGAGGTGCAAAAGAATTATTATCATGAGAACTGGCCGCAGTTTCAAAATTTGAGTTTTGATTCAATAAACTTTATTAATGATAAAAAGAAGATCGAATTTGTAGAAGATCTGCATTTTAAGGCAGATAGGTTCTGCAATTTAGCCGGAGACAGACTTCTTGTTCCTCTTAATTTCGTTAGTGGATTCGAATTGAAGGTCGATAAGGACAACAACAGGAAGAATAAAATAGTCATCAAAAGAGGTAAGACCTTTAAAGATCATTTCAGGTTTGAATTACCCGCAGGATTTGCTGTAGAAGCCATTCCTGAAAGTCAGGAAATAGAATCAGATTTTGGAAGCATATCTTTAAATGTTCTCATAGAGCAAACTAAAGACCGGAAATACATCGCGGTAGAAAGATATCTAAGGATTGAGGAGGGGGAGTGGTCGCCGGAAAAATTTGAGAATTTCAGAAATTTTATAAGTCAGATTCATAAACTTAACAATCAAAAAGCAGTGATTGTACCAACCAGTAAAGCTTAAATATTATGCGCCAGATCACCTTAATTATTTCCGTTCTATTCCTATGCGGTTTTCAACTTCACAGCCAGAACTACAAATTTGGTAAAGTTTCTAAACAAGAGGTTTTACAAAAAGAACATCCTTTACAGAAAGATGCGAATGCAGCTGTATTATACAGAAATCAAAAGGTCTACTATGATTTTAATCGACATGAAGGATTTCATCTAATGACCGAAATTCATGAAAGGATCAAGATCTACAATAAAGAAGGATTCGACTGGGCTACTAAGGAAATAAGAAAGTATACCGGAAATTCAGATAAAGAAGACCTGGTGCAGTTAAAAGGATATACCTATAATATTGTAGATGGGAAACTGGAAGAAGAGAAATTGAGAAATGACGAGATCTTTGAAGAGGTAACTTCTAAGTATAATGAATCAACTAAATTCACCATGCCAGCGGTAACCGAAGGAAGTGTAATTGAATTCACTTATAAAATCAAATCACCTTTTTTAGGATCTATTGGCAGAACTCCGTTGCAATATCTAATTCCGTTAGACAAACTGGAACTGGAGGTTTTGATCCCGGAGTTTTTTACTTTCAGCAAATACCTGAATTTGAAATCTCTGCTTAATTTTGATATAGAGCAAACAAAGGAAAATTTCAGCTATAATTATACCAGTACTTCCCGTAGCGGGATTAAAGTAGTTAGTACTACAGCTTCACATAAATCTATAAATTATTTATTAAATGTTTACAGTGTAAATCGCGAAAATATTCCTGCCTTGAAGAAGGAGCCTTACGTAGATAACCTGCATACTTATGCCGCTTTTATAGACTGGGAATTGATGTTCACGAAATTTCCGAATTCTATGGTCGAAAATTACTCAGAGACCTGGGAGAGCGTTGCCAAATCTATATACAATGACCTTGGTATAGCAGATGAGCTAAGTAAGGATAATTACTATGACGATGAATTAGATGAGGTGATCTCTGGACTTTCAGACCCAAAAATGAAAGCAGAAGCTATATTTGATTTTGTTAAGCAGAGGGTTAAATGGAATGATTATCTGGGTTTTTATCCTGAGAATGGCACAAAAAAGGCCTTTCAGGAAGGCTCTGGTAATACCGGGGATATTAATCTTTTATTGATCTCTATGTTGAGGTATGCAAGGTTGAACGCCCATCCTGTTCTTCTAAGTACCCCTTCCAATGGTGTACCATTATATCCTACCAGAGACGGATTCAATTATGTGATTGCAGGATTGGAATTAGATGATGAAATTGTTCTAATGGATGCTACAGATGCAAAAGCAGCCATTGGTGAACTTCCTAAAAGAGCAAGGAACTGGCAGGGAAGATTACTTAAGGAGAAAGATAAATCTTCCTGGATCAACCTCATGCCGACCTATATTTCTGAAAATTCTATTAGGATGAATTACAAGTTCGATGGTTCTGGTGTAGAAGGAAAGAACTGGAAATCTTACTCGGGACTTAACGCTAAAAAATTCAGGCAGGATCATTCACTCCCAGAGCAGAACAACGATATTGAAAATAGGTTAAGTACGGTTTCAAATATTCAGATTAGTGATTACGAAATAGAGAACAAGGATAAGCTGGGTGCAGAGATTTTGGAAAAGTTTAATTTTGAAATGGCCTCAGCTTCAGAAAATATTGGTGACAAGGTTTATTTGAAGCCATTGTTATTTGATGGGATGCTGGAAAATCCCTATAAAGAAGAAGAAAGACATTATCCGGTTTACTTAGATTATCCAGAGATGAAATCTTACTCTGTAAATATTATAATACCAGATGGTTATAATATAGTCTCACTTCCTGAAAGTACTTTAGTGAATCTTGGAGAAGATGACGGACAGTTCAAATTCATCATAAATGGAAACGGGAATATTATTCGACTTTCGTCAATTATTAGCCTTAAAAAGACAGCTTTTTTACCTTCTGAATATGATTTCCTGAAAAAGTTTTATGCTAATATTATTAAAAAACACAGCGAAGCTATAGTTTTGGAGAAAACTATAGAACATGCAAATAGCGAACGCACAGAAAGCGGTAGATAACTGGATCAAGGAACATGGAGTTCGTTACTTCAATGAACTTACCAATATGGCTCAACTTACTGAAGAAGTAGGAGAAGTGGCCAGGATCATTGCTCGTCGTTATGGTGAGCAGAGCGAAAAGGAAAGCGATAAGGATAAAGATCTTGGGGAAGAACTTGCAGATGTGATGTTCGTGGTATTATGTCTCGCCAATCAAACGGGAGTGGATCTACAGGAGGCTTTTGACAGGAAACTGGATATAAAGACCAAAAGGGATAAAGACAGGCATAAGAACAACGAAAAACTGAAGTAATGAAATTCAAAGCTATAGTTTCCCAGAAATCCTTTTGGAAATCGGTTTTATGGCTGGGACTTTCGTTCCTGGTTCTATATAATGTCATCACTATTTTCTTTGAATACGGGGAATTTGCTTTTCTAAAATTTTTTAAAGAAAGAACTGCCGGTGGAAAACTATTCAGGTTTATAATCGGGCAATTGCTGGCCTCATTTCTATATGGTTTTATTTTAGCCTTCGGACAGTTTCGGGGTAAGCAAAAGAAAGATTAATTTAGCGGTTTATCCTTTTACTTCGTCAAATGAACTTATCCCTATCAAACAAGCAATCTGAAATTAAGGCCGATCTCAAGATCACGGGATCTAAAAGCGAATCCAATAGATTATTGATCCTGCAAGCCTTATACCCCAATATACACATAGAAAACCTTTCTAACAGTGATGATACTACAGTCCTGAGAAAAGCCCTGGAAAAGGGCAATGGTCTTATAGATATCCATCATGCGGGTACGGCCATGCGATTTTTAACGGCCTATTTTGCAGCAAAGGAAGGCTGCGAAGTAGAAATTACCGGAAGTAAGAGAATGAAGGAAAGACCTATCAGGCTACTGGTAGATGCTTTACAAAGAATGGGCGCAGATATCCAATATAAAGATCAGGTTGGATACCCTCCTTTGATCATAAAGGGGAAAAAGCTACATGTAGATTCGGTAAGGCTTCAGGCAAACGTAAGTAGTCAGTACATTTCTGCCTTAATGCTTATTGGTGCCTCTCTACCTTCGGGCCTGGAAATAATTCTGGAGGGTCAGATCACTTCAACTCCTTACATTCTTATGACCCTGGAGTTGTTGCAACAGGTTGGGATAAAAGGTACTTTTGAAAAAGACAGGATCTTTATTGAACCTACTCCAGAGGTGGATACGGTAACCATCCCGGTAGAATCAGACTGGAGTTCAGCTTCATATTTTTACAGCATCGCGGGCATCTCAGAATCGGCAGACATAAGGCTTTCAAATTACAGAAAGAGTAGTAAACAGGGAGATAGCTGCCTGGCAGAGATCTATAAGCATTTTGGGGTGCATACCATTTTTGAAGAAAATTCGATCACCTTAAAAAAGGAAAGGACCAAACGTTCCCTGCGTATCAACGAAGACCTCCGGAATTCGCCAGATATCGCCCAGACTATCGCAGTAACCTGTCTGGCATTGGGTATGGAATGCAAGCTGGAAGGCTTACATACCTTAAAAATCAAAGAGACCGACAGGCTACAGGCGTTAAAGAACGAGATGCAAAAGTTCGGGGCAAGAGTCAAGATCACCGAGGATTGCCTGCACCTTGCTCCATGTGACTCTTTAAATAAGGAGGTGCTGGTCGAGACCTATAATGACCACAGAATGGCGATGTCTTTCGCTCCACTTGCTTTAAAGATTCCGCTTTCTATAGAAGATGCGAACGTCGTTTCAAAATCTTACCCCGATTTTTGGGAAGATCTTAAAAAATTAAACTTCCAGACACAATAAACTATTTAATTTCCAAATAAACCTTCATTTACTTGACAACCCCTATGTTGAGATTGTATATTTGCAGCCTTTAAAACAGGAACTATGGGAATGAAACTTTCAAATTTCAATTTTGAACTGCCTAAAGAACTTTTGGCTGAGTATCCATCTGAGAACAGGGATGAGGCAAGGCTGATGGTACTTAACCGTAAAGAGCAGACGATTGAACATAAAAAATTCAAGGATTTAATAGATTATTTTGAACCGGAAGATGTAATGGTTCTTAATAACACCAAAGTTTTTCCTGCCAGACTTTATGGTAATAAGGAAAAGACCGGTGCCAGAATTGAAGTTTTCTTGTTAAGAGAATTGAATCCTGAAACTAAATTATGGGATGTTCTTGTAGATCCTGCCAGAAAGATTAGAATTGGGAATAAACTTTACTTTGGTGAAGACGAAAGTCTGGTGGCTGAAGTTATAGATAATACTACTTCCAGAGGAAGGACTCTGAGGTTTTTATATGATGGTTCATATACAGATTTCAGAAAAAAATTAAAAGAACTGGGACAAACTCCGCTTCCAAAGTATATTAAAAGAGAAGTTGAGCCAGAAGATGAAGAGAGATATCAAACTATCTATGCTAAGAACGAAGGTGCGGTAGCAGCGCCAACTGCTGGATTACACTTTTCAAAGCATTTGCTTAAGAGGTTAGAGATCAAAGGAGTTGATTTTGCTGAGGTAACCCTTCATGTTGGTTTAGGAACCTTTAGTCCGGTTGAGGTAGAGGATCTTTCTAAACATAAGATGGATAGTGAAGAAGCGTATATAACTAAAGATGCTACAGAGGCTATTAATAAAGCGAAACTTGAGAGAAGAAGAGTTTGTGCAGTAGGAACTACGGTAATGCGAGTCCTGGAAAGTGCTGTATCTTCAGATCAAACCCTGAATGAGTTTGGTGGTTGGACCAATAAGTTCATCTTTCCTCCTTACGATTTCAATATCGCTAACTGTATGATCACCAACTTCCACACGCCTAAGTCTACTTTATTAATGATGGTATCTGCATTTGCAGGTCACGATTTCATGAAGAAGGCTTACGAAGAAGCTGTAAAGGAGAAATACAGATTCTATACTTATGGAGATGCAATGTTGATCTTATAATCGACATTTAAAATAATTTAAGGCCATAAGCTGATCTTCGGTTTATGGCCTTTTTTGTAAGCTATTGATAATTAAAAGACTGAAACATTCAGTTTTAACTTTGTAATTTAGCAGCGTGAAGGACAAAAAGAAAGATATACGGGCATTAACCAAGGAGCAGCTTCAGAAATTTTTTGTTTCTGAAGGAGATAAATCCTTTAGGGGAACTCAGGTTTATGAATGGTTATGGAATAAGGCTGCACACTCCTTCGATGATATGACCAATATCTCGAAAGAGACCAGGCAAATGCTGAAGGATAATTTCGTCATTAATCATATTCGTGTAGACCGTATGCAGCGCAGTAGTGATGGCACCATAAAAAATGCCGTTAAACTTCACGATGCCTTAACAGTTGAGTCTGTATTGATCCCAACCAAGACAAGGACCACCGCCTGTGTTTCTTCCCAGGTAGGGTGTAGTTTGGATTGCCAGTTTTGTGCCACAGCTAAACTTAAGCGCATGCGTAACCTTAATCCCGATGAGATCTACGATCAGGTTGTGGCCATAGACAATGAAAGCAGATTATATTTTGAC
Source organism: Christiangramia sp. (assembly GCA_041611635.1). Taxonomy (GTDB): domain Bacteria; phylum Bacteroidota; class Bacteroidia; order Flavobacteriales; family Flavobacteriaceae; genus Christiangramia. Next base: position 7,338 of record JBFIMP010000019.1, on the reverse strand, counting down.
CGTCCGCTTTCCAATATCGTTTTCATGGGAATGGGCGAGCCTTTGATGAATTACAACAATGTGATGAAGGCGGTAGAAAAAATTACTTCGCCAGAAGGTTTGGGAATGTCTCCAAAGCGAATTACCATATCAACCTCGGGAGTGCCAAAGATGATCAAGAAACTTGCAGACGATGAAGCTAAGATAAAATTAGCGGTTTCATTGCATTCTGCCAGAAATGAGGTAAGAACGAAGATCATGCCTTTTAACGAGACTTTCCCGCTGGAGGATCTTAAAGAGGCTTTAGAGTACTGGTATTCCAAAACTAAAAGCAGAATAACCTATGAGTATATCGTCTGGAAAGATATAAATGATACCCGTGAGGATGCACAGGCCTTGGTAAGATTCTGTAAATATGTGCCCTGTAAGGTGAATTTGATCGAATATAACCCCATCGATGACGGGAATTTCCAGCAGGCAGCTTCAGAGGCTACCAATATGTACCAGGATATGCTGGAGCGAAATGGGATTACAGTTACCGTTAGGCGTTCCAGAGGTAAAGATATAGATGCAGCCTGTGGGCAGCTGGCCAATAAATCTGCCTGATTTCATTACTAATTTATGGGGTAAACCTTCGGGATAAATATGTATATTTACGGCCTTTATGAAGGTTATTTCCCAAATAAAACTTCCCGTGCAGAAGGAGATGGAACTTTTCGAGAAAAAGTTCTTCGAATCCATGTCTTCCAAAGTAGCGCTGCTTAATCGAATTACCCACTATATAGTTAACCGAAAGGGGAAGCAGATGCGTCCCATGTTCGTATTTCTGGTAGCCAAGATGGTTTCCAATGGTAACGTGAACGAGAGAACCTATAGGGGGGCGTCGGTAATTGAGCTTATTCACACCGCAACTCTTGTACATGATGATGTCGTGGACGATTCGAACCGTAGAAGAGGCTTCTTTAGTATAAACGCTTTATGGAAAAACAAGATCGCGGTCCTGGTAGGCGATTACCTGCTGTCCAAAGGGCTTTTATTGTCTATAGATAATAACGATTTTGACCTTTTAAAGATCATATCGGTTGCGGTTAAAGAAATGAGTGAAGGAGAATTGCTACAGATTGAGAAAGCTCGAAGGTTGGATATTACCGAAGATATTTATTACGAAATAATCCGTCAAAAAACCGCTACACTTATTGCCGCCTGTTGCAGTCTTGGTGCAGCTTCAGTAAAACCAGAGGGTGATGAGGTCGCAAGAATGAGAAAGTTCGGGGAACTTATTGGTATGGCCTTTCAGATCAAGGATGATCTTTTTGATTATGGAACCGAAAAGATAGGCAAACCTACAGGGATAGATATCAAGGAGCAAAAGATGACCCTGCCTTTGATCTATACTCTTAATAAGGTTTCTAAAAAAGAAAGGGACTGGGTAATCAATTCTGTGAAGAATCATAATAAAGACCGGGCCAGGGTGAAGGAGGTCATTGAGTTTGTCCGAAATAATGGCGGATTAGATTACGCCGTAAAACGTATGAAAGAATTTCAGAAAGAGGCCTTACTTATTCTTGAAGAATATCCCAACTCTGAATATCGAGATAGCCTGGAGCTTATGGTAAATTACGTTATAGATCGTAAAAAATAAAAAAGCGAAGTTCCACTTCGCTTTGATTCTACCATGAAACTCTTGGTTAAGCAGCATCATCGGTTGCTTCCTCACCATTTACATCATCTGTTTCGTGAATCTCTTCGTCGATTTCCTGCTCTACTTTTTCAGCTCCTTCTTTAATTTTTTCTCCGGCTTTTTTGGCTCCTGCCTCGATGTCTTCACCAATAGCTTCTACAGCTTCCTCAGTTTTTTGCTGAGTGGTTTCTCGGCACGAGTATATAGAAAGGCTTAAAGTCACAGCCATAATCAGCAATACTGCTCTTTTCATTTTATAAAATTTAGGGTTAACTAAAAAAAGCCATTCAAAAATGAATGGCTTTTATTTATAAAGAAAGGAGATGATTACATGTTATCATCTTCGTTCATTTCCTCTTCTACTTCTTGCTCCATTTCAGCTTCAGCGTTCTCAGCAGCGTTTTCTACGTCCTGGCCAGCTTCTTCTATTTCATTTCCTGCTTCTTCAGCAGCGTTTTCCATATCCTCACCCATAGATTCTACAGCATCTTCGGTTTTTTCTTCAGTTGTTTCTCTACAAGAGTAGATAGAAAGAGACATTGTTGCAACAGCAAATAGTACGAATAATTTTTTCATTGTAAAATTGTTTAATTAGTTGAAGCGCCAAAGTTAAACAATTTTTAATTATGTAAAAACAGTCTTTTCACTTAAATATTTCCAATAACGTTTAGGGACATGTTGCACATGAAGCCGCATGTTTACACGGCTCTTGATATTCGTAGAATCAAAATATTCCTTCCATAATTTCTGAAAATAGATTTCTCCCGGATCAAAATATTCCAGATTTCCGCCAGAAATACCTATATCCTCAGGTAACTCCATCGATACATATTCAGTCTTATTGAGGTCGTAATAAGCACCATATTTTCTTTTTAGGTCATAGATAAGCCATTTTTGATCTGCATACCTGCTTTTGAAATGTTTAATGATAATGGGTAATACATTGTAATCTGGTTCAATAATCGCAAAATAGATATCGTCCTTTGTTAACCTGAATCTTACAAAAGCCTCCATCCTATGCTTTTCTCGTCCTACCTGTTTCGCAATATTGGTGATATGTAAGACAGAAGGATGGGAATAATCTGTATCTACTTTCTGCCTACTGGAGAAGATATATCTACACATATCATATAACTTCATTTCTATCTCCGGAGATTCGCTAAGAAAAGCCCATTTTATCTTGGTCATGCCGTTCCTTGAAACTTTAGTCTTTAGGCCCTTCATTACCCGTAATGCTTTTTGTTCCTCGGTAACCACATCTTGAGTTTCGCTGAATAATTGATTTTGTTCCTCGCCTGCAGGCACTATTTCTACGATGGCTAGCTTTTGTTCATAGGCCATAAAAATGCAGGTTAGGAACCCCATAAAACTACCATCATATTTTAGAACTGTTCCCGGCATTAGAATAAACTTAATTGCAAACTGAGATCTTTCGTGTATTTACTATGCGAATTCTTTAGGATGGTCTGTTTTAGCCTTTCGCTGGATAAATCTTTTAATTCTTTTTCCCGTGAATCGCAGGTGATAAAATACTTAGCCCTGTTGGTGGCGATGCCAATTTTTTGAAGGTGCTCCCAATTGAGTTTCCTGTACTTCCTGGCCTGAATGATCTTATTTGTAGATTTTAGCCCAATCCCGGGAACCCTTAGCAGAAGTTGCTTTTCGACCTTATTGATGTCTACGGGAAATAAATGCCTGTTGCGAAGGGCCCAGCTAAGTTTTGGGTCGATCTCCATATCCAGGTGAAGAAAATCATCGTTTAGAAGTTCCCTTATATCAAAGCCATAGAATCTCATGAGCCAATCTGTCTGGTAGAGTCTATTTTCTCTAAGCATGGGAACCTGGGATCCTATTGCGGGAAGCCTTGGATCATTGCTTATAGGTACATAACCAGAATAATAAACCCTTTTCATATTGTATTTCTTATAGAAGAAGGCAGAGGAATACATGATATCGCGATCGCTTTCCCCGGTTGCACCCACGATCATTTGGGTGCTTTGCCCTGCAGGTGCATATTTTGGGGTGCTTTTAATTAACCTTGATTCTTCTTTATACTGAATGATCTCATCTTTGACCTTTTTCATCGGTTTCATGAAATCCTCATGTTTTTTATCTGGAGCCAATAGTTTTAAGCCAGATTTGGTAGGGATTTCAATATTAACGCTCAGCCGGTCTGCATAAAGTCCTGCTTCGCGCATGAGTTCGTCACTGGCGCCAGGAATACTTTTAAGGTGAATATATCCATTGAAATTTTCTTCCAACCTGAGTTTCTTTGCCACGCTTATTAAGCGCTCCATGGTATGATCTGGACTTTTAAAAATTCCTGAACTAAGAAAAAGCCCTTCTATATAATTGCGCCTGTAAAAACTAATGGTAAGGTCCACTACTTCCTGGACTTTAAATGCAGCTCTTTTAATGTCATTGCTTTTCCGGGTTACGCAATAGGCACAATCGAAAATACAGTGATTGGTAAGAAGGATCTTCAAAAGAGACACACAGCGACCATCCTGGGTATAGGAATGGCAAATCCCCATCCCCGAAGAATCTCCAAGGCCTTTACTGGTGTTTGTTCTCTTACTGCCACTGCTCGAACATGATACATCATATTTAGCGGCATCTGCAAGAATATTAAGCTTTTCTTTAATTCGGTCGAAATCCATAAAATTGGAATTTTTCCAAAATTAGGAAAAAATCCAATTAAAGAACAATTCTTTTGAGAATAGAATGAACTCTTTTGAACTGAAAAAGAACTTAATCCACTTCTTGCGATTTCTTTTTAGGGTAAGTATCCGGATCTTCACCGGCTAAACGAGCGAAGTTTCTATAAGCCCGATCAACTTTTTCCTTAGGGGTGGTTTGGAATTCCTTGTTGGTAACCTCATATTTTTTCTGAAGCTGTTTCAGTCCTTCATGAAGCTTTTCCTGAATCTTAGCATATGTTGGATCATCATAGAGGTTATTTTCTTCTTTCGGATCTTTTTTAAGATCATAAAGCTCCCAGGTATCAATATCATCATAGAAATGTATAAGCTTAAATTTTTCTGTTCTAATACCGTAATGTCTCTTTACCATATGAAAGGCGGGAAAATCATAATAATGGTAATAAACCGCATCTCTGAACTCTTCCGAATAGATTTTATTATTTAGTAATGGTCTAAGAGATTTTCCCTGCATGGAATCTGGTATCTCTGCTCCGGCGAAATCTAGGAAGGTAGGAGCAAAATCGAGATTCTGGGTGAGAGCATTTATAGTAATTCCTTTTTCAATGGCTTTTGGATATTGCATTAATAATGGCATGGCCAGGGATTCTTCATACATAAAGCGTTTGTCAAAGAATCCTTTTTCTCCCAGGTAAAATCCCTGGTCTGTGGTGTAAACTATTAATGTATTTTCAGTAAGATTATTTTCTTCCAGGTAATCCAGGATCTTACCAATTCCCTCATCTACCGCCTTAACGGTACCCATATAATCTCTAAGATACCTTTGACCTTTCCACCTGGCGAGCTCCCGGCCTTTAAGGTTGGCATCATGAAAAGCATCGTTCTTAGGTCTGTAAGTATTATTCCAGGCCTGTCTTTGTTCTTTGGTCATCCTGTCAAAATCTGAGGTCCAGGGATTATGTCTTAAAGAATCACTTCCCCTGGAGACCGTCATTTTTAGGTCGTGACCTTCATACATATCTTCATAAATCGTTTGTAGCTGTTGCTGTGCCGCTACCTGGCCCTTATGTTTTGAGAAATAAGAATCGGGTAATGGAAAAGTAATGGAATCATAGGTGTTAATGTGTCTTATAGGAGGCATCCAGTTTCTATGAGGTGCTTTATGATGAATCATTAAAAAAAATGGTTCATCATTCTTTCGTTTGGTATCCATCCAGTCTATTCCCATATCGGTAATGATATCTGTCGCATATCCATTTACGATGGTTGTATCATTTTGATGAATAAATTCCGGGTTGTAATAATTACCCTGGTCATTTAATATATTCCAGTAATCAAATCCCTGTGGCTGGCCATGCAGGTGCCATTTTCCAACGATGGCAGTTTGGTATCCCGCTTTTTTTAGAAATTTTGGCAGGGTGGGCTGGGACCCATCGAAAACTTCCCCGTTCATTCTAAAGCCATTTATATGACTAAATTTCCCGGTTAGAATAACCGCACGGCTCGGCCCGCAAATAGAATTTGTACAGAAATTATTAAGGAATTTAGCCCCGTTATTTGCTATCCTGTCAATATTAGGAGTGGGAGCTAATTGGCTAACCGGATGACCGTATGCACTAATGGCCTGAGCAGCGTGATCATCGGTCATGATAAAAACGATATTAGGCTTTTGGTTCTTTTGGGTGTTTTCTGAATTTTTCACCTCCTTTTTGTTTTTACAACCACCTATTGCGCATAGGACTAATAAAAAGATTAACAGGAATGTTTTGGGAAAGGAAAATCTAGGCATGAGGTAAATTTTAAAAATGAAAATTAAGAAAGTTTTCGATCAAAATCATTATTTTTCACCTGCTCAAAGACTGCACAAATCAATATACATTATGATTTATAAAGCTCTTAAATGTTTGATTTTTATGATTTTGGTAGGTTATAATACCTATTCTCAAGAGCTGGTACCACCTATACAAAGCTTTTCGCCGTCAGAATATTCTGCTGCCAGCCAGAACTGGGGTATTGCAGTAGATGATCGCGGGTTAGTTTATACGGCCAATAATCAGGGATTGCTCATTTTCGACGGAATCAACTGGGAACTATTTCCTTTAGAGAGCCAATCCATCATCCGCTCGGTTTATCCTCATAAGGACAGAATTTACACAGGATCTTATGAAGAATTCGGATACTGGAAAACAGATTCCATTGGTAAGATGAGATATACTTCTCTTTCACCTTTAATGGAAGAATACAATATGCAAAGCGATGAATTCTGGGAAATTATCGCTCATAAGGATGCTATTTACTTCAGGTCTTTTGGAGCCGTATATAAGTATGACGGGAAAAAGATAAATAAACTCGACAATCTTGTGAGTACAGCGCTGGGAACCTTTAAAGGTAAAATGGTCTATTCGCCGAGAATGCAGGGTCTGGCATACCTGGATGAAAATGGAAAAAGCGAGCCGCTGGAAGGAGACCTCAGCATCTTGCAGGGAGTCAATATAGTAGATATCGAAGCACAGGGTGATTCTTTATTCATTGCTGGAAAAGAGTCTCTATATGTATATTCTAATGAAAAGGTTCGCAAAGTTACTGATGCAAAGTTGAATGAACTGCTTAACAGGTCTGAGTTAAATCATCTTATTGCTATAAACTCCAGTGAGATCATTCTGGGAACTATCAAGAATGGTATTGTGCATTATGATTTCAGGGATAAAAGCTTCAAGATCTACAATCGTACCTCGGGATTACAGAACAATACAGTTCTGGGAATAGATTATTTTGATGATAAACTCTGGCTTGCTTTGGATAAAGGGATAGATATGATTGAGCTCAAAGCGCCTATTCACTTCTATACAGATAATTCTGGCGAGCTTGGAGCAGTTTATGATCTGCATAATTACAACGGCAATTATTATCTGGCCAGCAATACCGGGATCTATAATTTTAAAAATTCAGAACTTGGGCTAATTGAGAATGCTAAAGACCATACCTGGAACCTGGAGGAAATAAATGGCGTTCTTTATG
>JBFIMP010000018.1:0-19514 GCA_041611635.1 Christiangramia sp. | reverse complement strand
TCCGGTTCTGGTGAGAATGGTCGAATTGTAAAGAAAGATATAGAGAACTATAAAGGTGCAGAGAAAAAGCCAGCTGCTGAAGCTAAGTCCGAATCAGCTGAAAAAACAACTGCATCTGTACAGCCTTATACTCCTGCGGGAGAAGAAAGTTTCGAGGAGCGTAAGAATTCTCAAATGCGTAAGGTGATTGCTAAGCGTCTTGGAGAGTCAAAATTTAGTGCTCCACATTACTATCTTACTATAGAAGTAGATATGGAGAATGCCATGGCTTCTCGCAAGCATATCAATGAAATGCCAGATGTGAAGGTCTCTTTCAATGATATGGTTATCAAAGCATCTGCAATGGCCCTAAGAAAGCATCCGCAGGTTAATAGCCAGTGGACGGGTGACTCTATGAAGATCGCCAAACATATCCATATGGGTGTCGCAGTAGCAGTTGAAGATGGACTCGTAGTGCCGGTTCTTAAGTTTGCAGATCAAATGTCACTTACTCAAATTGGAGGCAATGTGAAGGATCTTGCCGGGAAAGCTAGAAATAAAAAGATTCAGCCATCCGAGATGGAAGGAAGCACTTTTACTGTTTCTAATCTTGGAATGTTCGGGATCGTAGAATTTACAAGTATTATTAATCAGCCAAACTCTGCTATTCTTTCTGTAGGAACGATCGTTGAGAAGCCGGTGGTTAAAAATGGTGAGATCGTAGTTGGTAATACTATGAAGCTTACTCTTGCATGTGATCATAGAACAGTAGATGGCGCAACAGGAGCTGCATTTTTACAGACCTTAAAAACCTATCTTGAAAATCCAGTGACTATGCTGGCTTAATTCAAGCTTCTAATAATATTTTGAATCCCGCTTAATCGCGGGATTTTTTTATCTTTAGCGGTATGAGGAAAAACATGATCACACGACGTTTTAGTGCATTTTTAATAATGCTCTTTTTGTTTCAGATAAGTACCGCCCAGTCTTCGAAAACTGAATCTGCAAAGGTTTCTGTTACGGAGGTTCAAAATGATCTTAATTATTTGGCTTCAGATGAACTCGCCGGTAGGGAAACCGGTAGCGAAGGGATAGAAAAGGCAGCGAAATATATAGAAGAGCATTTTAAAGAAGCTGGGGTTAGTCCCTATTTTGATACCTACAGGGATAAGTTTCAGGTTAATGACCGCACGGGCTATAATGTTGTGGGTATGCTTGAAGGGACCGATGAGGATCTCAAAGATGAATTTATCCTATTAGGAGCACATTACGATCATATAGGACAAGGTAAAATCGTAGATGGGGATAATGTTGCCAATGGTGCAAATGATAATGCCGCAGGTACGGTAGGAGTTCTTCAGCTCGCTAAGCAATTAGCAACCTATAAGGATAATAAAAGAAGTATCATTTTTGCCTTATTTTCTGGCGAAGAAATGGGGTTGAAAGGTTCTGAACATCTGGCCGAAAGATTGAAAGAGGAGGGTCTGGACCTTTATGCTATGATCAACCTGGAAATGATAGGAGTACCTATGAAAGCTAAAGATTACAAGGCTTATATTACCGGTTTTGAAAGATCCAACCTGGCTGAAAAGTTCAATGAATATTCTGGGGGAGAAAAAATACTGGGATTCCTGCCCCAGGCCGGGCAGATGAACCTTTTTAAAAGAAGTGATAATTATCCCTTTTTTAAAGAATTCAATGTGCCTGCTCAAACCATTTCTACATTCGATTTTTCAAACTATCCCTATTATCATCATGTAGACGATGAAGCGGAATTTCTGGATGCACAGCATATGGCAGATCTAATTGAGGATCTTATTCCAGGAATACAGAAAATCGCGAATACGGCAGATAGAGAAATCAAAATGAATTTATAATGAAGAATATAGTTATAACAGGTACAAGCAGGGGAATAGGCTTTGAAATGGTCTCTATTTTTGCCAGCATGGGGTATAATGTTCTGGCGCTTTCTCGCAATGAAAAGCCGGTAACAGACCTGGGACTGGAAAATGTTAAAGCCTTTTCTTTTGATATAACCAGCGAAGACAGCCATTTGAAAGCTGAAAATTATATTGAGCACCACTGGGATTCTAAAGTAGATGTGCTTATAAATAACGCCGGGGCTCTTTTAAATAAACCTTTTGCAGATTCTGCCTGGGAAGACTTTAGCCGAGTCTATAAGGTGAATGTTTTTGGGGTAGCCGAGGTTACCAGGAAGTTACTACCATTTATGCATAAGGATTCGCATGTTCTAACTATTAGTAGTATGGGAGGAATCCAGGGAAGTATGAAATTTCCAGGACTGGCAGCATATAGTAGTAGTAAGGGCGCAGTGCTTACTCTTACAGAATTACTGGCAGAAGAATATAAAGAAAGCGGTCCATCTTTTAATGCCCTTGCGCTGGGAGCTGTACAAACTGAAATGCTGGAAGAGGCATTTCCAGGATATCAAGCTCCGGTTTCGGCGTGGGAAATGGCGGAATATATAGCAGATTTCAGCCTTAAAGGACATAAGCTATATAATGGGAAAATTCTTCAGGTGTCTAACAGCACACCTTAAAGCATGAAAGATATTCTTGCTAAATACCTGCCGGTAAATGCTGTAGAGCCAGTTTCAGAACTCATTAAAATGAATGATGTTCACCTCAAGATCGTAAATGAACGCGTAACCAGGCATGGGGATTATAGGAGAATGCCCGATGGTTCACAGCAGATTACCATAAATGCGAATCTAAATAAATACAGGTTCTTGATCACCAGTATTCACGAGATCGCGCATCTTATCGCTTTTGAAAAGTATGGCAGGACCATTAAACCTCATGGAGCTGAATGGAAACATTGTTTCAGGAGTTTGATGTTGCCTTTTATAAGGCCCGAGGTTTTTCCAAATTCCCTTCTTCCAGTAATAGCAAATCATTTCAGAAATCCAAAAGCAAGTAGTGATACCGATGCGAAATTATCTGTAGCGCTAAAGAGTTTTGATCCCGATAATGATAAAAACTATATTTTTGAAATCCCTTCAGGAAGTTTATTCAAGATCCATAATGGGAAAACATTTAAAAAAGGCCCAAAAAAGATCAAGAGGTATGAATGTCTTGAGGTTGATTCGGGAAGAATATATCTGTTTCAGCCAAATGCTGAAGTACATTTAATTAAGGTTTGAAATTATGACGGGGACTAAAAAAGATAAGTACTACGCAATTCTTATGGCCGGAGGTGTAGGTTCGAGATTCTGGCCTTCGAGCAAGGCATCTAACCCTAAGCAATTCATAGATATTCTTGGAGTGGGTGAAACATTGTTTCAAACTACTTTTAAAAGACTTTCGGGATTGATCCCTGCAGAGAACATTTATGTGCTTACCAATAAGAAGTACGTAGATCTTATTAAGGAACAGATTCCTCATATCAAAGATGAACAAATTGTTCCTGAACCTGAGATGCGCAATACGGCCCCAAGTATTTTACTTGGAGCTTTAAAGATCTATAGAAAAGATCCGGATTCACAAATAGTTGTTGCTCCCAGTGATCATTGGATCAAGGAAGAAGCTGAGTTTTTAAATTCTATCCAGGAAGCATTTAATTATGCAGAAGAGGAAGATCGTTTGATTACCTTAGGTATTGAACCCGACTTTCCCAATACTGGATATGGCTATATTCAATATAACAAGGATTCTGATGAACCAATAAGAAAGGTTGAGCGTTTTACTGAAAAACCCCAGCTTAAAAAGGCAGAAAGGTTTCTGAAGGAAGGTAATTATGTATGGAATGCAGGGATTTTTATTTGGAGCTCTAAATTTATAATACAAAGCTTTAAAAAACATCTGCCAGAAATGTACAGGTTATTTGAAAAAGGAGATGAAGTTTGGAATACAAAAGACGAAGAAAAATTTCTTGATGAGAATTATGGTAAGGCTGCCAATGTTTCCATTGATTACGGGATCATGGAAAAATCTGATTCTGTATTTGTGATTCCTGTTGGTTTTAGCTGGAACGACCTGGGGACCTGGTCTTCAGTTCAAAAAGAATTACCCCAGGATGAGAATGGGAATACCTCTATTAACTCAAGGCTTGTAGCCTACAATGCAGAGGATAATATTATTTCCACAAGCGATAAAAAGATAGTAGTTTTAAAAGGAATTTCAGATTATATTATCGTAGAGGATAAGGATGTTCTTATGATCGTACCTAAATCTGAAGAACAGGAAATTAAAAAAATACGGGAGAAGGTGATGAGGGATTTTGGCGAAGATCAAGGATAAAAATGACAAATACAGATAAGAAAGAAAATACAGAGAAACTGCCGGGTAAGGATAACCTAAGGGAAGACGCTAAGGAAATTCAAAAAAAAGCCAGGAGTTTTATTAGCCGGTTATTAGACCTTCATGAACATACAGACAGGGAATCTACAGTAGAAGCTGTTCAAAAGGATATTTCCTTTAAAGGGCATAATGCCTGGATTTTAATCTTTTCAATTTTTGTCGCTTCTATAGGTTTAAATGTTAGTAGTACGGCGGTTGTTATAGGTGCCATGCTTATTTCTCCTTTAATGGGGCCTATCGTTGGCGTTGGGTTAGCCGTAGCAATTAACGATGTAGATACTTTAAGAAGGTCTTTCGTGAACCTGGGTATAATGGTGGGGCTAAGTGTTATCACTGCATCCATTTATTTCTTTGTTTCACCCGTGAAAGAAGAAACACCTGAACTTATAGCACGAACCTATCCTACCATCCTTGATGTATTGGTGGCTATTTTTGGCGGTCTGGCTCTTATAATTGCAAAAACTAAAAGAGGGACCATTGCCAGTGTGATTCTTGGGGTGGCGATTGCCACTGCACTTATGCCGCCTTTATGTACTGTGGGGTATGGAATAGCAAATGCCAAATGGGAATTTGCTTTAGGAGCCTTATATCTCTTTTCTATCAACGCTGTTTTTATTGCGCTATCTACTTTCGTAGTGGTAAAACTTCTTGGATTTCCATTGGTGCGATATGCCAATAGCAGAAGAAGAAAAAGAACTGCCCAGATCGCTTCCACCATTGCGATCATTGTTATGATCCCGAGTGTCATCTTATTTGTGAACCTGCTCAGGAAACAGGTGTTTGAGAGTAAAGCCCGTGAGTTTCTTTCAGAAACAGTTCGGTATACAGGTACAGAAGCATTAAAATCTACCAGCAGCTTTAAAGATAAGACCATCGATGTCTACTTAATAGGTAATCCTGTCCCGTATGCTACTATAGAGACCTGGCAGGAAAGAATGGGGGAGATCGAAGCTTTAAAAGAAGCACAGCTTATCGTGCATCAGGGTGCAGATCAAACTCAGGATATAAACAGGTTATCCACCGAGCTAAGAAGCGGAATCCTGGAAGATCTGTATGTGAAGAACCAGGAAGCTCTTGAGAATAAAAATAAGCGTATAGAACTGTTGGAATCAGAACTTTCTAAATACAGGGGAGATGCCTTTTCATTTTCAGACCTCAGCAGGGAGGCTAAGATAAATTACGAGAATATTGAACAGATGGGATATTCCAATCTTATATCTACTAATTTTGAAAGGCAGGATACTATTCCAACATTTACCGTGACCTGGAATTCTAAATTAAAGAATTCTGAGCTACAGGCAGAGCAGGAAAAATTTGAAAAATGGATGAAAGTGAGGCTAAATCTCGATACCCTGGCAATCAAGAACGTACGATAATTACATTCCCTGTTGTTGCGCTTTTCTAACCTTCTGGAATAGATTTGATGAATATACAAAATCGGTAACGGCTTCGTCCTCTGTATTAAAGATTTCGTCTTTGGTACCTTTCCAGGCCAGTACGCCTTCTTTCAGGAAGGCAATCCTTTCGCCAATCTCCAGAACCGAATTCATATCGTGGGTAATAAGTACTGTTGTGATGTCATTTTCATGGGTTAATTCCATGATGAGATTGTCTATAACCGTTGCTGTTTGCGGATCAAGACCTGAGTTAGGCTCATCACAAAAAAGATATTTTGGCTTATTAACAATCGCTCTCGCGATAGCAACTCTTTTCTGCATACCACCGCTTATCTCCGATGGCATTTTATTGCCGGTACCTTCAAGATTTACTCTTTCCAGTACCTCATGAACCCTCTTAAGCATTTCGCCTTTTCTTTGCCTGGTGAACATGGTTAACGGGAACATCACGTTTTCTTCTACTGTCATGGAATCGAATAGAGCTCCTCCCTGAAAAAGCATACCCATTTCTGTTCTAAGCTCTCGTTGTTCCTCGTCAGAAAAAGTGGAGTAGGGTTTGCCATCGTATTCTATGGTTCCTTTATCTGCTTTAAAAAGACCAAGCATACACTTAAGAAAAACACTTTTTCCTGAGCCAGACTGTCCTATGATCAAATTAGTCTTCCCTTTTTCAAAAGTATAATTGATACCTTTAAGAACTTCCTGTTCGTTAAACCCTTTATGTAGGTCTTTTACCTGTATCATATCTTAGCTTAATAATAGTTGGGTAACCAGATAATTGGTTACAATTAGAACTACACTTGTCCATACAAATGAAGTAGTCGATGCTTCTCCAACCTCAAGTGCTCCACCTTTCATATAATAACCGTGATAAGAAGGTACCGTTGCTAAAATAAAAGAAAAGAGAAATGTTTTTATAAACGCATAGGTAAGATGAAAACCATCAAAATCGTCCTGTAGCCCGGTTAAGAACTGGTCTGAGGTTACAAAACCTCCAAAAACGGCTGCACAATAAGCTCCTGCTATACCTAAGAACATAGAGATTGCAATAACGCATGGATAAGTAAGCATGGCGATGATCTTGGGGAAAATAAGATAGTTCTTAGAATTGATCCCCATAACCTCTAAGGCATCGATCTGCTCTGTAACCCTCATAGATCCTATGCTTGAGGTTATGAATGAACCAACTTTACCGGCCATAATTATGGAAATAAAAGTAGGAGCAAACTCCAGAATAATAGATTGCCTGGCCGCAAAAGCCACCAGGGATTTTGGAATAAGGGGGTTATTTAAATTTAAAGCAGTTTGAATGGCAATTACGGCTCCAATAAAGAAAGAAAGAAATGAAACTATTCCCAGGGAGCCCATGATTAGCTCATTGATCTCTTTGAAAATAAGGTTTTTTAAGACCGAACCTTTGGTCATTCGGCCAAAAACTCCCTTAAGCATTAAAAAATATTCCCCAATGGAGTGTAGGTAGGTCATTCATTGATTTTTGAAAAGCTAAAATACTAAAATTTCGTTCTAAAGTATTTACGGCTTAATTAAACTTTAGCGTTTGAAGTTTAGTATTTTTGAAGTGTTTTAAATTTTTGAATTATATGAAACGCTATTTATTCGCATTATTACTATTAATTGTATTGTCGCCTTTAAAAGCACAAATCACAAACGATAAACCTAAATTGGTTGTAGGTATCGTAGTAGATCAGATGAGGTACGATTACCTTACCCGTTTCTGGGACCAGTTTGAAGAAGGAGGTTTTAAACGTCTTGTAAATGATGGCTATACCTTTAAAAATACGCATTTTAATTATGTGCCAACCTACACTGGTCCGGGGCATGCTTCTGTATTTACGGGGACCACTCCGGCATATCATGGTATAATTAGCAATAGCTGGTTCAATAAATTTGAAGATCAGTTTGTTTATTGCGTGAGTGATTCATCGGTAAAATCTCTGGGTACTGAAACCAGGGCAGGAGAAATGTCTCCAAACAGAATGTTGTCTACCACGTTTGCAGATGAGAACAGGTTGCATACTCAAATGAAAGGTAAAACCATTGGCGTTGCTCTAAAAGACAGGGGTGCGATTCTTCCGGCAGGCCACACTGCCAATGCCGCTTACTGGTTTAATGGAGGTACAGAGGCTAATTGGATTAGTAGTACCTATTACCTGGAAGAGCTGCCTGAATGGGTACAGGATTTCAATAAATCTGATAAAGCTGAATCTTACTTAAAAACATGGGAACCTCTAAAAAATATTGATAGTTATTCGCAAAGCGGGAGTGATATCAATGAATTTGAAGGTGGATTTGCAGGAATGGAATCAGCCTCTTTCCCATACGATCTAAAAAAGATCGCTGCTCAAAATGGTAATTATGAGCTTATCAAAGCTACTCCATTTGGGAATGATCTAACGGCTGAATTTGCAAAAGCTGCAATTAAGGGAGAGGAACTTGGAAAAGATGATGTTACCGATGTGCTTACCCTTAGCTTTTCCAGCACAGATTATGTTGGTCACAACTTTGGGGTTAATTCTAAAGAAGTACAGGATACGTATATGAGGCTCGACCTTGCTATCGCCGATGTTCTAAATTATCTTGATGAAACTGTTGGACCAGGGGAGTATACGGTTTTCTTGACCGCAGATCATGGGGCGGCAGATGTTCCTAATTATTTAAAGTCAAAAAAGATCCCGGCGGGAAATTTTCAGGATTCAGAATTGATCACCAAACTTGGTAAGTTTATTGCTGAAGAATATGATTCAGAAGAATTGATCGCTAATATTTCCAATGGCCAGGTGTTTTTTAATTATTCAGAATTAAGTAAGCAGAAAGTTGATGCAGATAAATTGCAGGATAAGATCGCGCATTTTTTACTGCAACAGGAAAACATTTCAAGAACATTTACCAGGAAACAACTGCAGAGCGGTTCTTTTGATAAAGGAATAGGAAGTCTGGTTGAAAATGGTTTCAATCAGAAAAGAAGCGGAGATGTGGTTTATGTGATGGACCCTGGATACATCGTTTTCCCGGAGACTGGAACAACTCACGGTAGTGGCTTCTCCTACGATACTCATGCACCACTTATTTTCTTTGGAAAGGGAATAAAAAAAGGTAGTACCTATAAGGAAGCTTATATAAATGATATTGCTCCTACGATATCAGCGATGTTAGGGATCGCTTTCCCAAACGCTGCTACGGGTAAACCTCTAAGCGAAATGCTGGATAAATAAACTCTAGGCGATCTTCTTTCGAATATTTGCCCAACGTAGTTTTCTAATAAAACGACCTTCTTCTTCTGAAACGAGAAAAGGTCGTTTTTTCTTTTTAGCCTTGAAATATCCTGAAACATAATGAAGAAAAGCGAAAGGATTCATTTTCATTGCAGCCAGTTTTGCCGAAGCGATCAGGCTAAGTATGGTGCCATATCTCAACCTGTAAAAAGCTTCCCCCTGTTTACGGCCTGAATGTTCAAAGTAATTCATTCCAGTAGGTCTTAGGTGTTTCACAAGCAGATTTTCATCTGTAACCACTTTCCATCCATGGAATCTTGCCAGTAATTCATCTGCAGTGTCCCAGCCCATTGCTGGTTTCAATTCTCCAATTTGAATGAAACAATGTTTGCGGTAAGCTTTAAGTGCTCCACGTATATGGTCTTTACCGGTTAGATTTTCGGGGATCCACTGTTTCTTTCTCTGGATACTGCAAAAACCACCAACCATACCTGCTTTAGGGTCATTTGTAAAATGCTCTGCTATTTTTTCGAGGTAATTTTCAGGGAAAATAAGGTCTGCATCAAATTTACAGATAATATCAAATTCGTTTTCTAGCTTGTAATAGCCTTTATAAAAAGCATTTATGATTTTGCTTCCGGGTGCATGCTCGTTCGAAGAATCGTTATTAACCAGTTCGATGAATGGATATCTGGAGGTAAATTCCTTTACTATTTCAGAAGTGTTATCTGTAGAGCTGTCGTCCACCACCACGACCTTGTTCGGTAGAAAGCTTTGGTCGACCAGGGATTGCAATGCCTGGCCTATAAAATTAGCCTCATTATGAGCAGGTATAACAATATCGATCTTCAAGACAGGTCGTTTTACTAGTGCTAAGATAGAATTTTCGACTTAGATGCTTAGGATCTTTCGGCGTAAACCGCATAGTAGCGCGGGGTAAATTTTCGAAGAATAGGTCTAATTCCTATTTTGTTAACGGGATTGGTCCACTTTAAAGTTTCCTTGATCTCCCAGCCGCTTTTCTCAAAAAGCCAGTCGAACTGCCAGTCCTCGAATTCATGATAATGCCGGTCCCATTTATCGGTTTTACTGCGATAGGCCGGTGAAAACCATAATTTAAGAGGAACACTTGCCACGATCTTATCTGCCTGGATCTCTCTTAAAATATTATAAGGAGCTAAAAGATGCTCAAAAATCTCAAAGGCAGTAACCAGATCATAAGAATTACTTTTAACGGCTGAAAAATCATTATCAAGATCTTCGCCAGAAGTGTTGGTGACTTGATAACCATGTTCTTCCATGATCTTGGAGAAAGGGTTTTTAACTCCTAGATCAAGCACTTTTGCCGGAGGGGGTACCAGTTCTCTTAAAAATTCTAAAGTCTTTTGATAACGTTTCTCGGGAAAGCTATTCTCGTACATTTCTAGATCTCGTAAGTGATCGCATTCACATTCATTCCTGCCCCTACACTGGCGAACAGCACTATGTCTCCTTTTTCCAGCTTTTGACCTTCAATTTTTCCTCTGGTAACCAGGTCGAATAAAGTCGGCACCGTGGCAACGCTGCTATTACCCAGTTCGTGAATGGTCATTGGCATCACATCTGCTGGAGCGGTTAATCCGTGAAGTTTATAGAAACGATTAATAATGGCATGATCCATCTTTTCGTTCGCCTGGTGAATGAAAACTTTCTTTAGGTCCTTGATTGATTTACAGCTATTTTCAAGGCATTATTTCATTGCATTTGGAACATTGGTGAGCGCAAATTCGTAGATCTTTCTACCATGCATTTTGATATACCTTATGTCTTCTGGTGCTTCTGTGCTGTTGGATTTTCCAAAATAAATATATTCAGATTCCTGAAAAGAGAAGGTCGCAGATTCATGTGACAGAATTCCAGATTCATTGTCACTGGTAGCTTCCACTACCACAGCACCCGCGCCATCAGAGAAAATCATAGAATCTCTATCGTGCTTGTCCACCACCCGCGATAAAGCTTCTGCTCCTATTACGAGGCATTTTTTTGCCATCCCAGCTTTAATAAAAGCCTGTGCGTGAATCATACCCTCGATCCATCCTGGGCAACCAAATAACAGGTCGTATCCAACACAACGCGGATTCTTGATCCTTAAATGGGATTTTACTCTGGTAGCAAGGCTGGGAACGGTGTCACTCTGATTGGAATTGGATTTTACATCACCATAATTGTGGGCAACAATAATATAGTCTAATGTTTCTGGATCAATTCCTGAGCTTTCTATAGCCTTCTGGCTTGCAATTACCGCGATGTCTGAGGTGTTGAGGTTCTCTTCTACATAACGTCTTTCTTCAATTCCTGTAATCGCTTTGAATTTACGAATAGTAGTTTCGTTATCATGGGGGAAATTTGATCCGTCAAGGTTGTAGAACTCGTGTTGATCAAAATCAGCATTTTTGGTAATAACATTAGGTATATAACTTCCAGTTCCCGTGATTTTGCAATTCATCAGACTTTATTAAAATTAAGTTTACAATTTAAATAAATACTCCAAAAGAGCTATTAAATTAAGTGAAATTTTGGTCGAAAAAAAACCTGCCGATTGACAGGTTTTTCTAATTGTTTTGCAGCAAGTCTTCTAGGCTTCAGCATATTCTTCGGTTGGAGGACAGGTACACATAAGGTTTCTGTCTCCAAAAGCCTCGTCAACTCTTCTTACACTTGGCCAGAATTTATTGTCATGTAAGTGACTTAATGGATATGCCGCTTTTTCTCTCGAATACGGTAACTTCCATTCATCTGAAGTTAACATATGGATAGTGTGCGGTGCATTTTTCAAAACATTATCAGGTTCGCTTTGGGTGCATTCGTCGATTTCTTTTCTGATTGAAATTAACGCATCACAGAAACGATCTAGCTCTGGTTTACTCTCACTCTCGGTAGGTTCTATCATCATAGTTCCAGCGACCGGGAAAGAAACTGTAGGGGCGTGGAAGCCATAATCTATCAATCTTTTGGCAATATCGGTAACTTCAATGCCCTGTTCCTTAAACGGTCTGCAATCGATGATCATTTCGTGAGCTGCACGTCCTCTTTCTCCTGAATAAAGAGTTTTATAATGACCTTTAAGTCTTTCTTTAATATAGTTTGCGTTAAGGATAGCGTATTCAGTAGCTCTCTGAAGTCCCCCTGTACCTAACATCTTTATGTATCCGTAAGATATAAGGCATACCAGAGAAGATCCCCATGGAGCTGAAGAAATAGCTCCAATCGCTTTTTCTCCACCTGTTTTTATTACCGGATTTCCTGGCAAGAACGGTTTAAGCTGTTCTGCTACACATATTGGTCCAACACCAGGTCCACCTCCTCCGTGTGGTATGGCGAATGTTTTATGAAGATTCAGGTGACATACATCAGCGCCAATTCTCCCTGGATTGGTCAATCCAACCTGAGCATTCATGTTTGCGCCATCCATATAAACCTGTCCGCCATTTTCATGGATGATATTTGTGATCTCGCGAATGGCAGATTCAAAAACTCCGTGAGTTGAAGGGTAGGTTACCATCAACGCCGCAAGATTATCCTTATACTTTATAGCTTTTTCTCTAAGGTCATCAATATCGATATTACCATTCTCTGAAGCTTTGGTAACCACAACTTTCATTCCTGCCATCACTGCAGAAGCGGGGTTGGTACCATGGGCTGAAGAAGGGATCAAACAGATGTTTCTATGTGAATCACCATTAGCTTCGTGGTATGCTCTAATGACCATAAGGCCAGCATATTCTCCCTGAGCGCCAGAATTAGGCTGGAGGGAAGTTGCTGAGAATCCGGTGATCTCGGTTAACTGATCTTCTAGTTCCTTCAATACGATCTGGTAGCCTTCAGCTTGATCCACTGGGACAAACGGGTGTATATTGCCCCACTGAGGATTGCTTAAAGGAAGCATTTCTGAAGCAGCATTCAGCTTCATGGTGCAGGATCCTAAAGAGATCATTGAATGATTTAAGGAAAGATCCTTACGCTCCAGTTTTTTAATATAACGCATCAATTCAGTTTCAGAATGATACAGGTTAAAAACCTCGTGAGTAAGAAAGTCTGTCTTTCTCTGAAGATTTTCAGGAATTGTGGTTTTTGTTGGCAATTCTTCAACTTCAGATTTTTCCTTTTCAGCTAATTCAGCGAAAACAGCTATAATAGCATTAAGATCATCTATAGTGGTAGTTTCATTGATAGAGATACAGGCGCTTTCAGTATCCGGATAGTAGAAATTGATTTCATTTTTCTCTGCGATGTCTTTCAGTTTCGAGCTATCTGCCTTAACGTGAATTGTATCGAAATAAGCAGAGTTCAATTGCTCAAATCCCAGTTTTTTAAGATTTTCTCCCAGGGCAACTGCTGAAGCGTGCACGGTATTTGCGATATACTCAAGGCCTTTAGGACCATGATATACGGCATACATTCCTGCCATTACGGCTAATAGAACCTGGGCAGTGCAAATATTTGAGGTGGCCTTATCTCTTTTTATATGTTGCTCTCTTGTTTGAAGAGCCATTCTTAGGGCGTTATTCCCGTCAAGATCTTTGGTGATTCCAATAATCCTTCCAGGAAGATTACGCTTATATTCTTCTTTAGTTGCGAAAAATGCAGCGTGGGGTCCACCGTATCCTAGTGGGATCCCGAATCTTTGGGTGGTTCCTACTACCACATCTACTCCAAGTTCACCCGGCGCCTGAAGTTTTACCAGGCTAAGGATATCTGCTGCAAAGGCAGTCTTGATATTCGCATTCTTGCAATTTTCAACAAAATCTGCGTAATCAAAGATCTGTCCGAATTTTCCCGGGTACTGTACCAGGGCACCAAAAAATTCTTCTGAAAAATCAAATTTTTCATGATCACCAACAACCATTTCAATTCCAAGGAAGTTAGCCCTGGTCTCCATCAAAGAGATGGTTTGAGGTAGTACCTGTTGAGAAACAAAGAATTTATTTACTTCTGCTTTTTTCTGCTTGCGATCACGCACTGCATGTAAAAGCGCCATTGCCTCCGCAGCCGCTGTAGATTCATCCAGTAAAGAAGCATTGGCCAATTCCATTCCGGTAAGGTCACTTACCATGGTCTGGAAATTAAGCAAAGCTTCAAGACGTCCCTGAGCAATTTCTGCCTGATAAGGAGTATAGGCGGTATACCATCCCGGATTTTCAAATATATTACGCTGGATAGGTGCAGGTAAAATAGCCTGATGGTAACCTAAGCCAATGTAAGTTTTGAAAACCTTATTCTTCTCAGAAAGCTTTTTTATGTGTTCTGCATATTGGTTTTCGCTCATTGCCTTCGGAAGGTTTAGCGGGCTATGCAAACGAATGTCATCTGGAAGGGTTTCGTATATTAATTGCTCTATAGACTCAACGCCGATAGTATCCAGCATTTCCTGAAGATTTTCTGCTTTAGGACCTATGTGACGTAATGCGAAAGAATCTGTTCTCATTAGAATAAAATAGTTGTGTTTTTCGTGCTGCGAAAATACATAATTTCAATCTAATTTTTTGCAGTTTAATGGTGTACAGTTGTTAAGATTTTAGCGGAGAATTTTTGAGTTTAAAATTATGTGTAATTTCGTAGGATGAAGTATTTGAAAAATGCTTTTGAACTCTATATTAATAGCAGTATTCATGTCTCTCTGGCGGTGGTGGCTTTCACGCTCATTACTATTCTTGAACATGATTTGGAGATAGATCATCACCTGTTGATTTTTATTTTTGTAGCTACCGTTACGGGATATAATTTTGTAAAATATGCCGGTATAGCGAAACTGCATCATCTTAGCCTGGCAAAAAACCTCAGGTTCATTCAGATCTTTTCTTTAATCTGTTTCTTAGCACTTATCTATTTAGTTTTCCAATTAAAACTTTCTGTTCTGCTCGCTACGGCGATATTGGGAGCTTTTACAGTATTTTATGCTATTCCTATTCCCGGAGAAGGGAAGAGTTTGCGAAGTCTGCCGGGGCTGAAGATATTTATTATTGGGGTAGTTTGGGCTGGCAGTACGGTATTACTGCCTTTGATCGATGCCGAAGAATATTTAAGTATCGATTTGCTGGTGGATTTTTTTCAGCGTTTTATGCTGGTGGTGGTTCTCACGCTTCCGTTTGAAATTCGTGATCTCAATTTCGATGATGAAAGGCTGGGAACCATTCCTCAAAAACTCGGAGTGTACAAAACCAAAGTTTTTGGGTCTGTATTGATGCTACTTATATTTTCTTCAGAAATTTTACAAGATTCTTTTAAAGCTAAAGCTTTTTTAGCTCTGGTACTAATGCTAATTCTAAGTGGTGTCTTTTTGTGGAAAGCTGGCAAAGATCAGGGAAAATATTATTCATCGTTTTGGGTAGAGTCCTTACCTTTAATATATGTAGGGATATATCTTTTACTCAATTCCTTTCTTCTACCAGTTCCTTTTTGATCTCTTTGCGCCATTGTTCTTTCTTTTCATCGGGGCAGATTTCGATCTTTGATTTTTCTATTAAACCGGTAAGTTTGGAATTGTTGGATGAGAAGCTCCGGCAGGTTTTGCAAAAAGTCAGGTGAAACATTAATTTAACCTTATCAATAAATTTCGCTTCCTTATATTGAGACTTATTACAGCACTCAGCGGCTTCGGAACAGTCGATAAAAAAAAACTTACGTTTATTACTCATAATTAGAACCAATTTTTTTCTAAACAGGCTGCCAAAGCGGTTCTGGCCCTGTGAATTATAACCCAAAGGTTAGACGGCGTGATATTAAATTCATTACAAATAGCTTCAGTATCTGCGCCATCAATTGTTTTTCTTTTAAAAATTTCAGCGTGCTTTTCGTTAATACTGTCCAGGCATTCCAGGATGGCAAGGCCTAATTCAGTATTCTCCATTTCATCCTCGGCAGTTTTGTCAAATTGATCTGCCACCTGTTCCTCCAGCCATTCTCCCTCATTGAAATCATCAGAATAATTGATCTTAACTTCTGCCTGGCCTTTTCGGGAATTGATTTTGCGATAGTAATCTATTATTTTTCTTTTTAAAATCGAAATTAACCAGGTTCTTTCGCTGGCTTCCCCTTTAAAATATTTGGCAGATTTTAGCGCGGCTAAAAAAGTTTCTGAAATGAGATCATTCGCTACCTCACGGTCATTCACGCGAACAATCGTGTAATTAAAAAGGTAGTCTGAATATCTATCGACCCATTTATTTGGGTCGAGGCTGTTAGCAGGCATTATTTAAATTTCATCGGTTCTAATCAAAAATAGCAAAAGAAAGATTATCAATCGCCGTGTTAAGATAAGAATTCTCCATTAGCTATGCGTCTTCTGTTATTTTGAGATCAGGCCGGCTCTTCTTAAAAGAGCATCTGGTTTAGGTTCTTTTCCACGGAATCTTTTATACAGCTCCATTGGATGTTCGGTTCCTCCTTTAGATAGAATGTTTTCCCTGAAACTGTCTGCAATATCTTTGCTAAAGATGCCATGTTCGGTAAAATATTCGAAGGTGTCTGCATCCAGAACTTCTGCCCATTTGTAGGAGTAATACCCAGCGGAATAACCTCCCTGAAAAATATGAGAAAAAGCTGTGCTCATACAATTTGTTTCAACATCTGGATATAGTTTTGTGGGTTCAAATGCTTCTGCCTCATGTTTCTTGACATTAGTAATTCCTGAAGGGTCTATCGCATGCCAGCTAAGATCCAGCATCCCAAAACTAAGTTGTCTTAAAGTGGCTATCCCTTCAAGGAAATTAGCAGACTCTTTTATTTTAGTAATATAGGCATGCGGAATAGCTTCTCCAGTCTTATAATGTTTCGCAAAAAGCTGTAGAGCTTCTTTTTCATAACACCAGTTTTCGAGGACCTGACTAGGGAGCTCTACAAAATCCCAGTAAACATTCGCTCCAGATAGACTCGGGTAGGTGGTATTTGCCAACATCCCGTGTAAAGCATGACCAAATTCATGGAATAGGGTAGTAACCTCGTTAAAGGTTAATAATGAAGGTTCTTTTGGGGTTGGCTTCGTGAAATTGCAAACTATAGAAATATGAGGTCGTTCATTTTTATCATTTTGAACGTACTGTTGCTTATATATAGTCATCCAGGCACCGTCTCTTTTTCCCGGTCTCGGGTGAAAATCTGTATAGAACAGTGCGACATCTTTTCCAGTCTCGTTTGTAACTGCGAAGGTCTTTACGTCTGGATGATATTTATCAATATTATTAACCTCTTTAAAATTTAAACCATAAAGTTTCTCGGCTACGGTGAATACCCCATCGATCACATTTTCTAATTTGAAATATGGTTTAAGTTTTTCATCGTCTAGGTCGAAACGTTCCTGCTTTAATTTTTCACCATAAAACGCCGAATCCCATTTTTGTAACTGATCAATTCCATCTAGTTCTTTTGCGAAATTTTCCAGTTCCTGAAATTCTGTTTTTGCTGCCGGTTTGGCTTTCTCCAGCATTTCGTTCAAAAACGATTCAACTTTTTCTGGCGTTTCTGCCATGCGCTCTTCCAGAATAAAATGAGCATGAGATCTAAAGCCTAGTAATTTGGCTCTATTATACCTTAGTTTAGCAATCTGCAGAACATTTTCCTGATTGTCGAGTTCATCATTGTGGAATCCGCGGGAACCAAAAGCAAGGGCCAGCTCTTTTCTTAGCTCGCGATCCTCGGCATATTTCATGAAGGGAATGTAACTTGGGTATTCAAGAGTGAAGATCCAGCCTTTTTTTTCTTTAGATTCAGCAACAGATCTGGCTTCTTCCTTGAAACTTTCCGGTAAACCGCCTAGTCTGGATTCATCGGTTACGAGTAGTTCATAGCGATTGGTTTCTGCTAGCACGTTTTCACCAAACTGCAGTTTTAATTTAGCGAGCTTTTTATCTATTTCTCTTAATTCAGTTTGTTTTTCTTCCGCCAGGTTTGCGCCATTCCTGGTAAAGGCTTTATATTTTTTCTCCAGCAAGGTTTCCTGTTCTTTATTAAGCTGAAGGGCGTCCTTGCTTTCGAAGACTGTCTTAATCTTTTGAAAAAGCTCTTTATTAAGAATGACATCATTTTTAAACTCAGATAAGACCGGAGAAATTTCCTGTGCGATCTTCTGAATTTCTTCGTTTGTTTCGGCTGAATTGATGTTGAAAAAAATGCTGGTCAACCTATCGAGTTTCTTTCCTGAAAACTCCAGGGCTTCTATCGTATTTTCGAATGTGGGAGTAGCTTCAGATTTTACAATCTCATCTATTTCTTCCTTCGCAAGCTCAACAGCCTTCAAAATAGCTGGTTTATAATCCTCTGTCTTTATTTTAGAGAATGGAGCGTATTCAAAATCTGTAAGCAAAATATTCTGAGAACTCATATATGGTGTGTGTTTTAACGCTATCAATGAAATTAATTAACGCAAATGATGATTTTTAAGAAATTTTTAATACTTTGGTGTTTTAAATGAGTCAAAACTCATAAAGACTTAGTAGTTTACAAAGTTCTGGTTTTATATTTAGAATGGTTAATAAATAATAAGTACAGATTACAGTTTACTACTCGAAAGGCCGCAATCGCGGCCTTTCTTATTTTTTGAGCGATTTTGCTCCTTCTATAACTTTCTGTTTCAAACCTTCTTTATAAACCAGAATTTTATCCAACATGCATTTATCAGAAGCGCCTATGATCTGAGCTGCAAGTATCCCGGCATTTTTTGCTCCATCAAGTGCAACCGTAGCCACGGGAACTCCTCCAGGCATTTGAAGAATGGAGAGTACCGAATCCCATCCGTCTATGGAGTTCCTGGATTTAACCGGCACTCCAATTACGGGTAATGGAGACATGGAGGCTACCATTCCCGGTAAGTGAGCCGCACCGCCGGCTCCGGCGATGATCACCTTGACATCTTTTTCATGGGCCGTTTTACTGAATTCAAAAAGCTTTTCAGGAGTTCGGTGAGCAGAAACTATATCAACTTCTACCTCTATATCAAAGCCTTTTAAAATATCTATAGCTTCCTGCATTACGGGCATATCACTGGTGCTGCCCATTATTACTGCTACTTTTCCCATCTTTTATTTTTTACTTATCACTTTTATACTATTCTTTACCTTTTCGGCTACTTGACGTGCTTTGTCCAGGTCTTTATCCACGATGGTCACATGTCCCATTTTTCTGAATGGCCTCGTGATCTTCTTACCGTAAATATGTGGAGTTACACCATCGAGTTTCATGATCTCTTCAATATTCTCATATAGAACCTCACCTTCATGATCCTCATCGCCAACCAAATTTACCATTATTCCACCAACTTTACTGTCGGTATTTCCCAAAGGAAGATCCAGTATTGCTCTTATTTGTTGCTCAAACTGGTTGGTGTAAGAGGCTTCGATACTGTAGTGCCCGCTGTTATGGGGTCTAGGGGCGACTTCATTGATGAGGAGTTCATCATCTTTGGTCTGGAACATTTCCACTGCCAGTAAACCTACATGCTCAAAAGCTTCAGATACTCTTTCGGCAGTTTTTCTTGCTTTCTCCGCTACGTTTTCTTCAATTCTTGCTGGGCAAATGACATATTCTACCTGGTTGGCTGTTGGATGGAATTCCAT